>NZ_AUGA01000007.1:47500-298882 GCF_000426785.1 Bradyrhizobium sp. th-b2 | reverse complement strand
ATGCTGGCCTCCCTCGCCAGCATGCAGCTTGAATCTGACTCGCGCCGTTTTGGGAATCCCCACCCGATTCATTCCGGTCGGAAAATGCTCTAGCGCTCTCCCAATTCATTCATCATCACTCTCATCAACGGAGGTCCGCTCGTGGCCGACGTCACATCATTTCTCGTGCTCAGCGCGGCGGTGTTTTGCGGCGCCTTCGTATCCGGTCTCGCCGGCTTTGCCTTTTCGGCGATTGCCGGCGCTATCCTGCTGCATGCGATGCCACCCACCGAGGCGGTGCCGCTGATGATGGCCTGCAGCGTCGGCGTGCAGGGCGCCAATCTGTGGGCGCTTCGACACCACATTCAGTGGAAGGAGAGCCTGTCGCTGATATCAGGCGGACTGCTTGGCGTGCCGCTCGCGCTCTGGCTGTTGCACAACACCGATAGCCGGACCTTCCGCGAAGGCTTCGGCGTCATGGTCGCGCTCTATGCCGGCTACATGCTGTTCAGGCCCGCGATCGGCTACGGCCGGTTGCCGGAAGGGCGCAACGCGCTTGTCGGGTTTGGCGGCGGCCTGATCGGCGGGTTGACCGCGATGCCCGGCGCGCTGCCGACGATCTGGTGCGACATCCATGGCGTGCCGAAGCAGCAGCAGCGCGGTCTCGTGCAACCCTTCATCGCCGCGATGCAGATTTCCTCGCTCGTGATGCTGCTGCTGCATCGCGATCTCTCGATGAAGGTCGCCTACGACGTCGTCCTGGGCGCCCCGGCGCTGCTGGCCGGTTCGTGGCTCGGCATCTTTGCCTTCCGCAACATCAACGAGGCCAATTTCAGGCGCGTGATCCTCAGCTTGTTGCTGGCGTCGGGGCTGTTGCTGGTGATCTGAGAGCATGATCCGGAAAAGTGCGAAGCGGTTTTCCGAAGAGATCATGCTCAAACAATTTTAGGGACGTCGCTCGATTACGCCGCGTCGATGCGGCGAAAGCCGTTCCACACCGCGGTGGCGGCGCCTGAGGTCAGCACCGGCAACAGCCGCGCTTCCTGGTAATTGCCGTTCAGTGAGACGCGCTGCAAGGCGGTCATGTGGTCGGCGCTTTCGGCAAACAGCATGCCCGGCCGCGTCGTCACCGCGGTCTTGAAGCCGATCGATTTAGCGAGCGCGAATTCGCGCTGCCCGGCGGCGATCCGGTCGCCATAGGGATAGGCGAGGTGCGCGACCGGCCGCTGCAGGGCTTGCTCGATCCGCGCCCGGCTGGTCGCGAGCTCGAACGACGCGATGGTCTCGCTCTGCTTGGCGAGATTGCAATGGGTGATGGTGTGCGCGCCGATCGTGACGAGCGGATCGTCGGCAAAGCCGCGCAACTCGTCCCATGACATGCACAGCTCGCGCGCGATGCCGGCCTCGTCGACGCCATGGCGGGTGCAACGCGCTGATATCTCGGCCTGCATCTCCTGCTCG
Organism: Bradyrhizobium sp. th-b2; assembly: GCF_000426785.1. NCBI lineage: Bacteria > Pseudomonadati > Pseudomonadota > Alphaproteobacteria > Hyphomicrobiales > Nitrobacteraceae > Bradyrhizobium > Bradyrhizobium sp. th-b2. The sequence goes on along the minus strand of NZ_AUGA01000007.1, from coordinate 297,442 downwards.
CCCGGCAGCGAACGCAGCCAGTCGTGCATGCGGCCGAAAGCGGCGCGCCTGGCCGGTGGCGTCGAGGTGTCGATCCGCGTCATCACGCCATCGATCGGCACCTCGATCGCGGACGCTGCCGATATCACCCGCTCCAGCGCGATCCACCACAGCCTGCCGCAGCCCTCGGCGAAATCGCTTGCGACATAGACCGTGAACGGCGCGCCGAACTCGCGCATGACGGGCAGCGCGAAATCGCGGTTGTCGCGATAGCCGTCGTCGAAGGTGAAGCAGGCGAAGCGCCGCGCGAAGTTCCGTTCGGTGAGACGGCGATGCGCCTCGTCCATGCTGACGACATCGACGTCGAGCGCGCGCAGGTGCGTCAGCATCGCGCGCAGGAAGTCGGGCGTAACCTCGAGATGATGGTTGGGCTGGAACGCGTCGCCGCGCCGCGGGCGGACGTGGTGCAGCATGAAGATGGCGCCGACGCCGGCGAAGATCGGCCGCAGCAAATGATGCGCGCCCGAAAAATACAACGCCTCCAGCCCGGCACGGATCACGGTGTTGCGGAGTTGTTTCATGAGGGCGCCGGCCGGCCGATTTGCATTCCGCGGCAAACTTAGCGAAAGACCACTGAAGAAACTGTTATTCCGGTCCGACATGGCGCCCCCGCCATGATGCTTGATTTGGGGTTTGACAGTCAGCCAAGGGTTTGTTTTCTCTCTGGTTCCCGAGCCCGCAGGACCCTGAATGCACGGACTTTTCAAGTGGAGTAGCAAGTGGTGGCCGGGCGTGATTCCACTGGTCGTCCTTTGGGGTATCGCGGCCTGGACCAGCACGGCAACGGTCGAAGCCGACCTTGCCGCGCGCTCTAATGCCGCACTCAAGGACACCGTGCTCGACAAGCGCCGCATCAGCGTCGACGGCCGCGACGTGACGTTTGCGGCCAACGCCTTCTCCGAGGACGGCCGCCTCAGCGCGGTGGCGTCGGTCGAGGCGGTGCCGGGCGTGCGGCTGGTCAACGACGAGACCCGTCTTGTTGCCGAGGCCAAGCCCTATGTCTGGTCCGCCGACCGCGACGTGGTGCGGGTCACGCTTGGCGGCAATGCGCCGCTGCCGTCGAGCAAGAGCAAGCTGACCGAGGCCGCGAAGGCCAGCCTCGGCGGTGTCGAGGTGGTGGATCAGATGGCGCTCGCCCTCGGCGCACCGTCGCGGTTCGACGCGGCGGCGCTGCTGCTGCTCGACCAGATCAGCAAGCTGAAGGACGGCAAGATCACGCTGACCGACAGCAAGGTTAACCTCGCCGGCATGGCGCGCGAGCTCGGCGGACGCGAAGCGGTCGCGGCCGCGCTGAAGAATCTGCCGGAAGGCTATTCGGTCGCCGCCAACGACATCAAGGCGCCGCCTTACGTGTTCCAGGCCTACAAGGACCCGGTCGCGGTGACGCTGACACTGACCGGATACGTGCCCGACAACAACGTGCATGCCGCGCTGGTCGCGGCCGCTGGCCGCAAGTTCTTCAGCGAGAAGGTGGTCGACAATCTCAAGGCCAGCCTCGGCGCGCCGTCGGGTTTCGCGGCGGCGGTGGCGCCTGCGCTCGGCGCGCTGTCGCGGCTGTCGACCGGAACGCTTGTCGTCTCGGACCGCGAGGTGAAGCTGTCGGGCGATGCGCTCTATGATGCCGCGGCCGGCCAGATCCGCGACGGGCTCGGCAAGGACTTCCCGCAGGGCTGGCAGTACAAGGCCGAGGTCACGGTCAAGCCGGCGGCGGCGCCGGTCGATCCCACAGTGTGCCAGCAGCTGTTTTCCGAGATCCTCTCGAAGGGCAAGATCCGCTTCGAATCCGGCAAGGCCGACATCGTGCCTGACTCCGCCGGTCTGCTCGACCGCCTGATCGAGACCGCGATGCGCTGCCCGAATGCGACGATCGAAGTCGTCGGCCATACCGACAGCGACGGTGAGGAAGCCGCCAACCAGGCGCTGTCGGAGCGTCGGGCGCAGGCCGTGGTCGATTACCTGGTGCGCGCCGGGCTGCCCGCCAATCGCTTCACGCCGATCGGCTATGGCAGCACGCAGCCGCTCGCCGGCAACGACAGTGAAGACGGCAAGGCGCAGAACCGCCGCATCGAATTCGTGGTGAAGTAGCGATGACCGTGCTCGCGACATTCTTCTGGGGTTGGCTGCTCGGCGCAGCGCTGCTCGGCTTCGGCATGGGCTGGATTGCGGTGGTGCATCGGGCGCAGGGCGTCTCGAAGGCCTGGATCGGCTGGCTGGCGCTGGTTGCCGCCGCGCTGGTGGCCGCGTCGTTCGCGCGGGTCATGCCCGGCCGCTTCGGTTACTGGCTCGATCTGTTCCTGGTCATGTTCGCGCTCTATCTCGTCGGCTGCGCCATCGGCTCCTGGCTGCGCGACTGGGTGGTTTCCCGCAGCAAGCCCGCGAGCTGACCCCAAACCCTTGATCCATCAGGCCTGGCGAGGCCGCCACGCGCGGCGCCGGCCGCATTCCTTTTACGGCTTGACATCAATACGTACGTACGTATTAAATCGTGGCGATGCCAAAACCCTCTCTCCGCGATGCCATCCTCGACGCCGGCCTGAAGCAAATGTTCCGCACCGGCTATCACGGCACCAGCGTGCGCGACGTCACCGCCGCCGCCGGCGCCCCGCAGGGCTCGTTCACCAACCATTTCCGCTCGAAAGAGCTGTTCGCCTCCGAGGTGCTCGATCGCTACTTCCTCTATGTGCGCGGCCTCGTTGCGGAAGCGCTTGATGACACCGCGCTGCCGGCGCGCGAACGGCTGCGGCGCTACCTCGATCTCATCACCGGCAAGCTTGCGCATGACGGCTTCACCCGCGGCTGCCTGATCGGCGATTTCAGCCTCGAGGCGTCAGGCTCGAGCGAGATGCTGCGCGCGCAGCTCGACGACATCTTCCGGGAATGGCGCCTGCCGTTTGCGGCCTGCATCGCCGAAGCCCAGGCCAAGCGCGAGATCGCCTCCGACTTCGATCCCGACGCGCTTGCCGATTTCCTGCTCGCATCCTGGCAGGGCGCGATGCTGCGCATGAAGGTCGAACGCAGCGGAGCGGCGCTGACGCGTTTCAAGACGATCGCATTCCAAACCGTGTTCAAGGAGTTGCCATGACCATGTCCGCCGAGATCAGCCTGCATCATCGCTCCGTGTTCGGGACCACGATGGCCTATCGCGAGACCGGACGCAGCGACGCGCCGCACGTGCTGTTCCTGCACGGCAATCCGACGTCGTCCTATATCTGGCGCAACATCATGCCGCTGGTCGCGCCGGTCGGGCACTGCATCGCGCCCGACCTGATCGGCTACGGCCAGTCCGGCAAGCCCGACATCGCCTATCGCTTCTTCGACCATGCCGACTATCTCGACGCGCTGATCGACGCGCTCGGCATCAACTCGGCGTATCTCGTCGCGCAGGATTGGGGCACGGCGCTCGCGTTCCATCTCGCGGCGCGCCGTCCGCAACTCGTGCGCGGGCTCGCTTTCATGGAGTTCATCCGCGCGATGCGGGACTGGTCCGATTTCCACCAGCACGACGCGGCGCGGGAGACGTTCAAGAAGTTCAGGACACCGGGCGAGGGCGAGGCGATGGTCCTCGACAACAATGCGTTCGTCGAACGCGTGCTGCCCGGCTCGATCCTGCGCAAGCTCAGCGAGGAGGAGATGGCGGCCTACCGCGCGCCGTTTGCGACGCGCGAGAGCCGCAGGCCGACATTGATGCTGCCGCGTGAGCTGCCGATCGCCGGCGAACCTGATGATGTCGATCAGGCGCTCACCGCAGCACATGCGTCGCTTGCGGCATCGAGCTATCCGAAGCTCTTGTTCGCGGCCTCGCCCGGGGCACTGGTGTCGCCGGCCTTCGCCGCCGAATTCGCGGCGACGCTGCAGCATTGCGCGGTCATTCAGCTCGGAGCCGGCGCGCACTATCTGCAGGAAGATCATCCGGAGGCGATCGGCCGCTCGGTCGCAGGCTGGATCGCCGGGATCGAGGCCGCGAGCGCGCAACGCCGCGCGGCATGAGTGGACGGGAGGGCACGCCATGACCGATCTCTCGATCATTTATTGCCGTCCCTGCGGTTACGAGAAGCGTGCCAGGGAGGCGGCCGCGCTGCTGCGCGAACGCTTTGGGCTCGATGCGGCGCTTGTGCCCGGCAAGGGCGGCATCTTCGAGGTCAGGCTTGACGGCAAGGTGATCGCCCGCCGCGTCAAGGGGCATTTCCCCGATGCCTCGGAAATCGTCACCGCGGTGGCGTCGGCACGGACATGACCGCGCCGCCGCTCGCGGCTTCCTCCCCGTAGTATTCCGGATGCCTCGCGGGCCGTTCGGCGGGCTAACTACCGCACGGGAATGTCAAGTCTTGTCGAAGGTGGCGAGAAACGCGCATATTTGTGCATCCGCTGTCATGAATCATCCCTAATATCTTGAAGATGCGCGTTTTATTGTCCTTCGACGAATTCCACTCCGGCTTAAAACGCGCTACACGGGGCAGGACACAGCGAAGCGCCGGCGGAGTTCGCCCGGGAGCCGTCGTCGCGGGATCGCAATTCGAGGTCTAGATGCTGGAAGCAATACGCAGGGCGATGGCGTTTCTGCGCCAGAAGCAAATCCTGCATCGGCTGGGTGTTGTGATCAGCATCGCCGTCATCGGCATCGCCTGTTACGTCCTCTATCACATGCTGCGCGGCATCGACACCAACGAGGTGCTCGAGGCCATCAAGAGCACCGAGCCGCGGCAGATCGCGCTGGCGGGGCTGTTTGTCACAGCCGGCTATTTCACGCTGACCTTCTACGATCTGTTCGCGGTGCGTGCGATCGGCCACGCCCACGTGCCCTATCGCATCAACGCGCTCGCGGCATTCACCTCGTATTCGATCGGCCACAATGTCGGCGCCAGCGTCTTCACCGGCGGCGCGGTGCGCTACCGGATCTATTCGGCCTGGGGACTGAACGCGATCGACGTCGCCAAGATCTGCTTTCTCGCCGGCCTCACCTTCTGGCTCGGCAATGCCGCGGTGCTCGGGCTCGGCATCGCCTACCACCCGGAGGCCGCCGCCAACATCGACCAGCTGCCGCCTTGGCTCAACCGCACGCTGGCGTTCGGTATCATCACCGCGCTGGTCGCCTATGTGGTCTGGGTCTGGACCCAGCCGCGGGTGGTCGGCCGCGGCCCCTGGACGGTGACCCTGCCGGGCGGTCCGCTGACGCTGCTGCAGATCGCAATCGGCATCGTCGACCTCGGCTTCTGCGCGCTGGCGATGTACGTGCTGGTGCCGGACGAGCCCAATCTCGGCTTCGTCGTGGTCGCCGTCATCTTCGTGTCGGCGACCCTGCTCGGCTTCGCCAGCCACTCCCCGGGGGGCCTTGGGGTGTTCGACGCCGCCATGCTGGTCGGCCTCTGGCAGATGGACCGCGAGGACCTGCTCGGCGGCATGCTGCTGTTCCGCCTGCTCTACTATATTGCGCCATTCGTCATATCTGTAATCTTGCTGACGTTTCGGGAGGTTATCGTCGGCGCCCGACTCAAACGGCTGCCGCAGGCTGATTCGGGTCCCCGTGCTGAGCCGCATCATGAGGCGGTTCTGGTCCGCAAGCGCGGTGACTCCGGCGTCTGATGAAGCGGCCCGATGCCTCCCGAGGGAAGGTCGATGTGACCGCGCCTGGGCGAGACATGAACCGACGGGAAGAAAGCCGCCGCGATGGCAATTGACGATTCGCATTCCTCCATCTTCTCGCCCTGGCCCGACCGGTTGCGTCATGCCGCGCTGATCCTGCTCGCCGCGGCGCTGGCGCTGAGCGTGGTGGTTTCACTCGGCGAGTTGTCGCTGGTCCGCGCCTGCGCGGTGTTCGCCTGCATCGCGGCCGCGGCGCTGGTACCATGGCGGCTGCATGATGCCGGCACCTCGCGGGAGGATGTCCGCGGGGGCAATCCGGTCGAGGCCTCGGCCGTCAGCGCCGTGGTCGCCGGCATGCCGGACCCGGCGGTGCTGCTCGATCGCGCCGGCCGCGTCATCCATCTCAACACCGCCGCGTCTGAGCTCGCGCCGGCGCTGCGCCGGAACGAACTCGCGCAATTTGCCCTGCGTTCGCCGGAGATCATCACCGCGCTGCGCGAGGCGATCGCGACCACCGAGCCGCGACGGGCCACCTACACCGACCACGTCCCGGTCGATCGCTGGATGGAACTGGTGATCACGCCGGTTCCAGTGCCGACCCAGTTCGGCGGCACCGAGAAATGCATGCTGATGACCTTCCACGACCTGACGCCGCTGCGCCGGGTCGAGGAGATGCGCGCCGACTTCGTCGCCAATGCCAGCCATGAGCTGCGCACGCCGCTCGCCGCTTTGTCCGGCTTCATCGACACCCTGCAGGGGCCGGCGCGCGATGACGCGCGGGCGCGCGAGCGGTTCCTCGGCATCATGCACACCCAGGCCATCCGCATGGCGCGGCTGATCGACGACCTGCTGTCGCTGTCGCGGGTCGAGCTGTCGGCCCATGTGCGGCCCGAGGCCTCGATCGATATCGTGCCGATCATCCGTCAGGTCGCCGACGGGCTCGAGGCGCTGGCCAGCGAGCGTCAGGTCGAAATCGACGTCGACCTGCCGCAGGCCCCGGTCACGATCGCCGGCGACCGCGAGGAACTGCTCCGCCTGTTCGAAAACCTGATCGAGAATGCCCTCAAATACGGCGCCTCCGGTGGCCGCGTCATAGTGTCGCTCAACCAGACCGCGCCGGGCACGGGCGGCGAGGGAAGCCCCGAAATCCGTGTTTTGGTACGGGATTTCGGCCCCGGCATCGCCCCGGAGCACCTGCCGCGGCTTACAGAGCGCTTCTATCGGGTCGACGTCGGCGACAGTCGTAACCAGGGCGGAACCGGCCTCGGATTATCGCTGGTGAAACATATTCTTAACCGTCATCGCGGGCGTCTTTTGATCGAGAGCGTGCCGAAAAACGGCGCGACTTTTACCGCCTGTTTTCCCCGGCCGAAGACCCCGATACCGACCCAAAGCTAAGCACTTTCAGCCGCTTAGCGCTGTCATCCAACTGTCATCCAACCTTCGTAAAAGCAGCACCGACCGCTCCTAGATGGACCGGCGTGAGCGCAATCGGGCGCGTTCGGCGCTTCGCTCACAAGATGGAGACCACCCCATGAATTTCATCAAAGCAATCGTCGCTGCCGGCTTGGTCGCCGCTTCGACGTCAGCCTTCGCTGCCGATATTACCGGCGCGGGCGCGACGTTTCCGTTCCCGATCTATTCGAAGTGGGCTGACGCCTACAAGAAGGACACCGGCAATGGCCTGAACTATCAGTCGATCGGTTCCGGCGCCGGCATCAAGCAGATCCAGGCCAAGACCGTGACCTTCGGCGCCACCGACGCGCCGCTCAAGGCCGAGCAGCTCGAGAAGGACGGCCTCGTCCAGTGGCCGATGGTGATGGGCGCGATCGTTCCGGTCGTGAACGTCGAGGGCGTCAAGCCGGGCGACCTCGTGCTGTCGGGCGAAGTGCTCGGCGACATCTACCTCGGCAAGATCACCAAGTGGAATGACGCGGCGATCGCCAAGCTCAATCCGAAGCTGACCCTGCCGGGCGACGCCATCACCGTCGTGCGCCGTTCGGACGGTTCGGGCACCACCTTCAACTTCACCGACTATCTCGCCAAGTCGAATGCCGACTGGAAGTCCAAGGTCGGTTCCGGCACCGCGGTCGAATGGCCGGTCGGCGTCGGCGCCAAGGGCAACGAAGGCGTTGCCGGCAACATCAGCCAGACCAAGAACGCGATCGGCTATGTCGAGTATGCCTACGCCAAGCAGAACAAGCTGACCTACACCGCGCTGGTCAACAAGGCCGGCAAGACCGTGCAGCCGACCATCGCCGCCTTCCAGGCCGCTGCGTCGAATGCCGACTGGGCCAAGGCTCCCGGCTACTACGTGATCCTGACCGACCAGCCGGGCGAAGCCTCCTGGCCGATCACCGCGGCGACCTTCATCCTGATGCACAAGGACTCGACCGACAAGGCGGCCTCGCAGGAAGCGCTCAAGTTCTTCAAGTACGCCTTCGAGAAGGGTGACAAGGCGGCCGAAGAGCTCGACTACATCCCGATGCCGGACTCGGTCGTCAAGCTGATCGAGAAGACCTGGTCGTCGGACATCAAGAGCTAAGTTCGATATTTCGAACACGGCCTGTGCCGCCTTCCAAGGGGGCGGCACAGGTTGAGCGACTAGACCCGGGCTCCTTCAGGGGCCCGGGTTCGCGCCCCGGGAGGCGCAAGCCGGAACGGCGCCCGGTCAAATGCGTCAGTGAAGATCGCTTCGGGGCGTAGCGGTTTGCGTGGCTTTCACATAGTAAAGAGGGGATTGGCGTGGCAGACATGGCTGTTCAGAGCGATGTGATGGAAGCCGCGGGACCTTACGATCGCGCCAAGGCCCTCAGCGCCTTCAAGCTGGGTGATCTCACCTTCTATTGGATCACCCGTATCTCCGCGATTTCGGTTCTGTTGATCCTCGGCGGCATCATCCTGTCGCTGATCGTCGGCGCCTGGCCGGCGATGAAGGAATATGGTTTCGCCTTCCTCTGGACGCAGCGCTGGGCGCCCTCGGCCGATCCGCCGGTGCTCGGCGCGCTCGGCCCGATCTACGGCACGCTGATCACCTCGGTCATCGCGATGATGATCGCGATCCCGGTCGGCATCGGTATCGCCATCTTCCTCACCGAGCTCTGCCCGCAAATGCTGCGCCGCCCGATCGGCATCGCCATCGAGCTGCTGGCCGGCATCCCCTCGATCATCTACGGCATGTGGGGCTTCTTCGTGCTGGGCCCGTTCCTGGCCAACACGTTCCAGCCCTTCATGATCCGGATCTTCGAGGGCGTGCCCGTCTTGGGTGCGGTGTTCGGAGGCCCGCCGTCCTATCTCAGCCTGTTCAACGCCGCGCTGATCCTTGCGATCATGGTGTTGCCCTTCATCACCGCGATCTCGGTCGACGTGTTCAAGACCGTGCCGCCGGTCCTGAAGGAGGCCGCCTACGGCATGGGCTGCACCACCTGGGAAGTCGTCCGCAGCGTCGTGATCCCCTACACCCGGGTCGGCGTGATCGGCGGCGTCATGCTGGCGCTCGGCCGCGCACTCGGCGAGACCATGGCGGTGACCTTCATCATCGGCAACTCGTTCCGCATCTCGTCGTCGATCTTCGCGCCGGGCACCACGATCTCGGCCGCGATCGCCTCCGAATTCGCCGAGAGCGACGGCCTGCACCAGTCCGGCCTGATCCTGCTCGGCTTGCTGCTGTTCGTGCTGACCTTCTTCGTGCTCGCCGGCGCGCGATTGATGCTGATGCGGCTTGAAACGAAGGCGGGGAAGTAACGCCATGAACCCGATCTACAAATCCCGCCGCCGCAGCGACATCGTCATCCGCGCACTCTGCGTCGGCGCGGCGTTGTTCGGCGTCACCTGGCTGGCGCTGATCCTGTTCACTCTGCTCTACAACGGCCTCGCCGGCCTCAGCGTGCAGCTGTTCACCCAGAACACGCCGCCGCCCGGCTCGACCGAAGGCGGTCTGCTCAACGCCATCGTCGGCTCGGTCATCATGACCGTGATCGGCGTCGGTATCGGTGCGCCGCTCGGCCTGTTCGCCGGCACCTACCTCGCCGAATACGGCAAGAACGACAAGCTCACCTCGGTGATCCGCTTCATCAACGACATCCTGCTCAGCGCGCCCTCGATCATCATCGGCCTGTTCATCTATGGCGCGGTGGTGGTGCCGATGCGCGGCTTCTCGGCGATCGCAGGCGCGCTCGCGCTCGCTGTGATCGTGATCCCGGTGGTGCTGCGCACCACCGAGGACATGCTGCTGCTGGTGCCCAATCCGCTGCGCGAGGCAGCCTCCGCGCTCGGCCTGCCGCGCTCGCTGGTGATCAAGCGGATCGCTTATCGTGCAGCGCGATCCGGTCTGATCACCGGCGTGCTGCTGGCGACCGCCCGCGTTGCCGGCGAAACCGCGCCGCTGCTGTTCACCGCGCTGTCGAACCAGTTCTTCAGCTGGGATTTGACCAAGACGATGGCCAACCTGCCGGTGACCATCAACAATTTCGTGCAGAGTCCCTACGCCTACTGGAAAGAGCTGGCGTGGAGCGGTGCGCTGCTCATCACATTCACTGTGCTCGCGCTGAACATCGGCGCGCGCATCCTTGGTGCCGAAAGGGCCGCAAAATGACCGAGCTTTCCGTCTCCACGACTGTCGCGAGCCACGTTCCCCAGGTGCCGCTGCCGGAAGCGCCGCCGAAAGTCACGGTGCGCAACCTCAACTTCTATTACGGCGAGCACCACGCGCTGAAGAACATCAACCTGACGCTCGGCACCAACCGCGTCACGGCGTTCATCGGCCCGTCCGGCTGCGGCAAGTCGACCCTGCTGCGCATCTTCAACCGGATGTACGATCTCTATCCGGGTCAGCGCGCGGTCGGCCAGCTGATGCTGGACCAGACCAACATTCTCGATCCCAAGCTCGACCTCAATCTGCTGCGTGCGCGGGTCGGCATGGTGTTCCAGAAGCCGACGCCGTTCCCGATGACGATCTACGAGAACATCGCCTTCGGCATCCGCCTCTACGAGAAGATCTCGAAGTCCGAGATGGACGACCGGGTCGAGAAGGCGCTCCGCGGCGGCGCGCTGTGGAACGAGGTCAAGGACAAGCTGAACGCTTCCGGCCTGTCGCTCTCCGGCGGCCAGCAGCAGCGGCTGTGCATCGCGCGCACCGTGGCGGTGCGTCCCGAGGTGATCCTGTTCGACGAGCCGTGCTCGGCGCTCGACCCGATCTCGACCGCCAAGGTCGAGGAGCTGATCCAGGAGCTCTCCGAGGATTACACGATCGCGATCGTCACCCACAACATGCAGCAGGCGGCGCGCGTCTCCGACAAGACCGCCTTCATGTATCTCGGCGAGCTGATCGAGTTCGACGACACCAACAAGATCTTCACCTCGCCGAGCGATCGACGCACGCAGGACTACATCACCGGCCGGTTCGGCTGAGGAGACAAGCGATGGCTTCTGAACATACCGCCAAGGCATTCGACAGCGACCTGCAGGAGTTGACCCGCCTGGTCGCCGAGATGGGCGGCCTCGTCGAGCGCATGATCACCGAGTCGGTCGACGCGCTGATCCGCCGCGACGTCGCGCTGGGCAAGCGCGTGGTCGCCGCCGACATCGAGATCGACAATCTGCAGCGCGTCATCGAAGAGCGCGCGGTGCTGACGATCGCTCGCCGCCAGCCGATGGCGATCGACCTGCGCGAGATCGTCAGCGCGATGCGCGTCGCGACTGACCTCGAGCGGATCGGCGACCTCGCCAAGAACATGGGCAAGCGCGTCGCGGCGCTGGAGAGCGATTTCCAGCCGCTGAAGCTGATCCGCGGCCTCGAGCACATGACCGACCTCGTGCTGTCGCAGGTCAAGTCGGTGCTCGACGCCTATGCCGCGCACGATCTGCCGGCGGCGATGAACGTCTGGAAGGGCGACGAGGAGGTCGATGCGATCTGCACCTCGCTGTTCCGCGAACTGCTCACCTACATGATGGAGGATCCGCGCAACATCTCGTTCTGCATCCATCTGATGTTCTGCGCCAAGAACATCGAGCGGATCGGCGACCACGCCACCAATATCGCCGAGACCGTGTTCTACATGATCGAGGGCCAGCAGATCACCGACAAGCGTCCGAAGGGCGATATGACCAATTTCGCCACCACGGTGCCGGGCAACTAGGGCATGATCCGCATCGGCGGAACCGGATTGTCGTCGCGACAAACCGTTTCCCACGGGGAATATGCTCAGGGGTTGAGTGTTTCGGTTTGCGTTTGGGCAACGGATCACCACAGAGAAAGAACTTAGACCGATGAGCGCACGCATTCTGGTAGTCGAAGACGAGGAAGCGCTGACGACACTGTTGCGCTACAACCTCGATGCGGAAGGCTACGACGTCGAAACGGTGGGACGCGGCGACGACGCCGACACCAGGTTGAAGGAGCGCATCCCCGACCTCGTTGTGCTGGACTGGATGCTGCCGGGCCTGTCCGGCATCGAGCTGTGCCGCCGCCTGCGGGCGCGGCCCGAGACCAAGCAGCTTCCGATCATCATGCTGACCGCGCGCGGCGAGGAGAGTGAGCGCGTGCGCGGGCTTGCCACCGGCGCCGACGATTACATCGTCAAGCCGTTCTCGGTGCCCGAGCTGCTGGCGCGGGTGAAGGGCTTGCTGCGCCGTGCGAGCCCGGAGCGGCTTGCCACCGTGCTGACCTATGGCGATATCGAACTCGACCGCGAGAAGCGCCGCGTGGCGCGCTCCGGCCGCCCGATCGATCTCGGGCCGACCGAATATCGTCTGCTCGAATTCTTCCTCGAGCATCCCGGCCGGGTGTTCAGCCGCGAGCAGCTGCTCGACAGCGTCTGGGGCCGCGACATCTATATCGACGAGCGCACCGTCGACGTGCATATCGGCCGCCTGCGTAAGTTGCTCAATCCGGGCCGCGAGCAGGATCCGATCCGCACCGTGCGCGGCGCCGGCTACGCGCTCGACGACCGCTTCGCGAAGGCCGAGCCGCAGCCGTAACGGCCGTGTGGCATTCATAAACCGCAACACGTTGTCGTCCCGGCGAAAGCCGGGACCCATACGCCGCGGCCGGCGCAATCGGCACGCGGCCAGACGGCTTTCAAACAACACCCATTCGTGGTTATGGGTCCCGGCCTGCGCCGGGACGACGCCGGTGATGCATCCGGGCTACGGTTCTCACAAAAAAATCCCCGCTTTCATGGGGATTTCTTTTTCAGTCCTACGCCAGTTTCCCGAGTGCTCACTTGATCTGCGGTTTCGCCGACGGCCGGCGGCGATCGCCGGCGGGCTGGTAGGCGACGCGCGAGTGGTGTGCGCAATAGGGCAGGCCGCCGAGCGCCTTGCCGCCGCAGAAGAAGAATTCCGGGCTCGATGGATCGCCGACCGGCCAGTGGCAGGTGGCTTCGTTCAGCTCGAGCAGCGACAGCCGCTGGCTCATCGGCACCACGTTGTCGTAGGAGATCGGATCGGGCTCCATCTCGACCTCGAAGGCATGCGCCAGCGCGGTGTTGCCGCGCGAGACCGGACGCGCCACCCGCATCATGTGCTGGGCGGGGCGGGCCTTGCGCTGCCGCGGCGCGGCCGTGGAGGGGGCCTTGGCGCGGCCGGAGAGGCCGAGCCGATGCACTTTGCCGATCACGGCATTTCGCGTCACATTGCCAAGTTCCGCGGCGATCTGGCTGGCCGAGAGGCCAGACTCCCAGAGCTTCTTCAGCTGCTCGACGCGATCGTCGGACCAGGTCAATACAGTCATCGCATTCTTCCTTTCGCATGGCGCCGGCCAGTCATTGGAGCGACGCTGCGAGCCAAATCCGGGTCAAAATCCCAGCGGCCAGAATCCCTTAGCCCTCGCCGGGCGCGGTCTTGCGCCCGAACGTTTACGTGTGACACGAAGGCTACTTAGAGGGTCCAGTACTGCCGCACGAGATGTCGTACCCGACAGGCCAAACGCTACAATATGGCGTGACTCTGGCGCAAGAGTCCGCGGCCGTGCGTCCACATGTTCCCACAAAGTTAAGCACTGTAATGAGGCTTTTCCACCGCACCGGAATGCTCCGGATTGCGCTCGTTTCGCATCGCAGGAAGGCCGGCAAAGGCCGGCTCCTGGCGATTGACACCTACTGGCCGCAGCATAGAATGGCTGCACGTGCCGCCCGCAAAGGCGGCCGTTTTGTTTTCCGAAGCTGGCCGTTGCTGCACTGGCGTCAAGGCGCGCACGGCAATTGTCGGCTTCAAACCGGCAGTGAACGCCATGACCAACAGCGCCTCGTCGCATCTGCTCCCCGTCTTCGCCCGGGTCGATCTCGGCTTCGAGCGCGGTGAGGGCGCCTGGCTGATCGCAACCAACGGCGACCGCTATCTCGACTTCACCTCGGGCGTTGCGGTGAACGCGCTCGGGCACGCGCATCCGCATCTGGTCCAGGCGCTGCAGGAACAGGCGACCAAGCTCTGGCACATGTCGAACCTGTTCAAGAGCCCGGACGGCGAGGCGCTGGCCGCCCGGCTGTGCGAGCAGAGCTTTGCCGACTTCGTGTTCTTCTGCAATTCCGGCGCAGAGGCGATGGAGGGCGTGATCAAGCTGGTCCGCCATTATCACTTCTCCAAGGGCCATCCCGAGCGCTACCGCATCATCACCTTCGAAGGCGCCTTCCACGGCCGCACGCTGGGCACGCTGGCTGCGACCGGCTCGCCAAAATATCTCGAGGGTTTTGGCCCGCCGATGGACGGCTTCGACCAGGTGCCGCACGGCGACATCGAGGCCGTCAAGAAAGCGATCGGCCCGCACACTGCCGGCATCCTGATCGAGCCGGTGCAGGGCGAGGGCGGCGTGCGCTCGGCGCCGCAGGCGTTCTTCAAGGCGCTGCGCGCGCTCTGCGACGAGCATGGCCTGCTGCTCGCATTCGACGAGGTGCAGACCGGTATGGGCCGCACGGGCGATCTTTTCGCCTACAAGCGCACCGGCGTGACCCCTGACGTGATGTCGCTGGCGAAGGCGCTCGGCGGCGGCTTCCCGATCGGCGCGGTGCTGGCGAGCGCCAAGGCGGCTGAGGGCATGGCGCCGGGTTCGCACGGCTCGACCTTCGGCGGCAATCCGCTGGCGGTCGCCGCGGCCAATGCCGTGCTCGACGTGATGCTGAAACCCGGCTTCTTCGAGCACGTGCAGAAGATGTCGCTGCTGCTCAAGCAGAAGCTAGCCTCCGTCGTCGACCGCTATCCGTCCGTGCTGGCGGACGTGCGCGGCGAGGGGCTGTTGATCGGCGTCAAGGCCGTGGTGCCCTCCGGCGACCTGATCGTCGCGCTGCGTAACGAGAAGCTGCTCACCGTTGGCGCCGGCGACAATGTGGTGCGCTTCCTGGCGCCCCTGATCGTCACCGAGGCCGAGATCGACCAGTCGATCACAGCGCTCGAGCGCGCCTGCTCTGCGCTGGCGGCAACCCAGCCGAAGAAGGCGGCGGGATGATGAGCAAGCCTGTCCGCCACTTCCTCGACATCGACGAGGTGCCGCTCGCCGAGCTGCGCAACATGCTGTCCGCTGGCGCCGCCATGAAGGCGGCGCGGAAGGCGCATGAGAAGGGCAGGAAGCCGCTTGAGGGCAAGACGCTGGCGATGATCTTCGAGCGCCCGTCGACCCGCACAAGGGTGTCGTTCGACGTCGGCATGCGCCAGCTCGGCGGTGAAGCCATCATGCTGACCGGCGCCGAGATGCAGCTCGGCCGCGGCGAGACCATTGCCGACACCGCGCGCGTGCTGTCGCGCTATGTCGATGCGATCATGATCCGCATCCTCAACCATGACGCGCTGCTCGAGCTCGCGGCGCATGCCACCGTGCCTGTGATCAACGGCCTGACTCGGCGTTCACATCCCTGCCAGGTGATGGCCGACCTCATGACCTATGAGGAAAATCGCGGTTCGATCGAGGGCAAGACGGTGGCCTGGACCGGCGACGATAACAACGTGCTGGCCTCCTGGGCGCACGCCGCCGAGCGCTTCAAGTTCCAGCTCAATGTCGCGACCCCGCCGGAGCTCTCGCCGAAGAAGCCGATGCGCGACTGGATCAAGGCGACCGGCGCTCCGATCGTGCTCGGCACCGATCCGGAAGCCGCCGTGCGCGGCGCCGACTGCGTCGTCACCGACACCTGGGTGTCGATGGGCGACAAGGAGGGCGAGCACCGCCACAACGTGCTGAAGCCCTATCAGGTCAATGCCAAGCTGATGTCGCTCGCTAAGCCGGACGCACTGTTCATGCACTGCCTGCCCGCGCATCGCGGCGAGGAGGTCACCGACGAGGTGATCGACGGCCCGCAATCCGTGGTGTTCGACGAGGCGGAAAACCGCCTGCATGCGCAGAAGGGCATTCTGGCCTGGTGTTTCGACGCGGTCGCCTAGTCGTAGGTCACTAACGTTGTCGTCCCGGGCAAGCGCAGCGCGACCCGGGACCCATAACCACCGCTGTCAATTGTTGTGAAGGCTGGGGCCTCAGCTGGATGCATCAACCGACAGTGGTGGTTATGGGTCCTGCCCCAGTGCGCAATTGCGCACAAGGCAGGGACGAAGAGTTCGCGTTTAGCTCAACCCCTTTATTTCATGGTTCGAGACCCCAGATAGAGCGCCATGGTTTCACAATCCCCTGACATCAAAATCACGCCCGAGGCGCCGGTTCGCGCGCCGTCAGCGGTTCCTGTCGACGATGCCGTGCTGGCCTTCGAGGTCGGCGCGCTGGATCTGCGCGGCCGGCTGACCCGGCTCGGCCCCGCGCTCGACGAGATCCTGCACAAGCACGATTATCCGCCCGCGGTGGGCAAGCTGCTCGGCGAGGCCATCGTGCTGACCACGCTGCTCGGCTCGTCGGTCAAGTTCGAGGGCCGTTTCATCCTGCAGACCCGGACCGATGGTCCGGTCTCGCTGCTGATCGTCGATTTCCAGGCGCCCGACCGGCTGCGTGCCTATGCGCGTTACGACGAGGCGCGCCTCAAGACTGGTCAGAGCTCGGGCGAGCTGCTTGGCAAAGGCCATCTCGCGATGACCATCGACCAGGGCGCGAACACCACCAGCCGCTACCAGGGACTGGTCGCGCTCGACGGCGGCGGCCTCGAAGAGGCGGCCCACGAATATTTCCTGCGCTCGGAGCAGATTCCGACCCGGGTGCGCCTTGCGGTCGGCGAGGAGATGCGCGGCGGCGAGGGCGGCAAGTTGCACTGGCGCGCCGGCGGCATCCTGCTGCAATTCCTGCCCAAGGCGCCCGAGCGCGCCAAGCAGGCCGATCTGCACCCCGGCGATGCGCCGGAGGGCACGGCCACGCATCACGTGCCTGACGATGACGCCTGGGTCGAGGGACAGTCGCTGATCTCGACCGTCGAGGATGTCGAGCTGATCGATCCCGATCTCTCTGGCGAACGGCTGCTCTACCGGCTGTTCCACGAACGCGGCGTCCGCGTCTTCAACCCGCAGACGTTGCGCGCGCAGTGCTCCTGCTCGCGCGATGCGGTGTCGTCGATGCTGAAGAGCTTTGCGCCGAACGATCGCGCCGAGATGGTCAAGGACGGCAAGGTCGTCGTCACCTGCGAGTTCTGCTCGTCGGTGTATGAATTCACGCCGCAGGAAGCCGGCGTGGAGTAGGCGGCAACCTGTCCACGAGGCCCGGTAACCAGGCCTGTCAGCTCAGCAAGGTGCGGGTCTTGCTGACGGCGTCATAGATTTCGATCTGAAGCATCGGATAAGCCGCCTTCAGTTGTCGGCCGGACGTTTCAGCAGCCTCGACCGTGTCGAACTCCGACTTGAAATGTTTGTCGACAATGATCACGAAACCTTCGGCAGGAGGCCGGTCGGCGCGCAGTGGCTTCTTCGGCTCTGGTTCGTCAGTGGACGGTGGGGATTTCTTCATCATGGGAATTCCTCCTGGATCGACCTTCAACTCAGCCGGTGAAACGCCGGCGGCAAGACTTCACGAACGAGTTCGCTCAGATTCAGCGTCTCCCCGCTGTCGGTGATGTCCGAGAACAGCACCTCGACATAGGGGTGTTGGCGGTTGAACGCAGCACCGCGTTGGTATTTCGCACTGACGATCCGCTCGATCGCCGCCAGGTTAAGTCTGCCAAGCGCATTGTATTGATCGCGGAACAGGCTTCGGTGTCCGCCGCGGTGCTCGACAGACTCGGCCCAGACGTCCATCACCTTGCGGCCGATGAATGCCTCGATCCGTTCATTTCCATCCCGGGCGAGAAGCCGCAGCCCGTCCATGCTGTGCGGTCCGTCATCGACGCCGATTTGGGTAAGTGACATAACGAATCTCCTATTGTTGCAGTTTGCTTACATCGGCAGTCCCTCGGGGACTGCGCCGCCTTCATTGTCCCATCGCGACAAAGCCGCAGCGCGCGATCTCGCATCCTGACGCGCCTCCAGAACCTTGTTGCGATCGGCATCATCCTTGTGCTTGTGCAGGAAGCGCGCGATCTGCCCGCGGAGCGCCGCCGTCTCCAGCAGCTTTCCGACCGATCCGGCGGTGTCGAAGATTTCCCGCTGCAGCGTCTTCGGCAGGACGTTCCATTGCATGATGACGGCCGCGCCGAGACACCGCAGAACGTACTCCTCTTCGGCGGCAAGGGCCGCGCCGCGGGAGCGGTCCTGCTCCGCAACGTTCACTGCGTCGTCAAAATTGTCCGCCAGTTGCTGCTCGTTATCCGCGAGCGAAGCGAGGCGGTCTTGCTGCTCCTGAAACTTGCGGCTTTCGCCCTGACCGCTCGAACGCTTGATCAGTTCGCCATATGCGGCTGCCTTGGCACGATACTGCTGAGATTTGAACATGGCGGGCCCTTTCGCTGGAGGTCTCCGCGCATTCCGACCCAACTCGATGGCCGACGAGGATGATCTTTTATATGGGAAGCAAAGGGTCGAATAACGAGCACCAAGGCCACAAATCACCGGCAGAAGAAAATCGGATGGCGCGCGTGAATATCTGCACCGCGACAACGTTCACCGCGGTCGCCTGTTCCTGAAGGATAGGTCAGAGCCGATGTCGACGCCGTTGCCTGGTGAGAGACGACCGGAGGCCATGCTCTTCGGCATCCGATGAATGGCGGTCTCAATCCGCCTCGTAATGAGGCGGCTTTTCCTCAAGGTCGGCAGCCAGAGCTTCGGTTCTGATTGAATCAGAAGCGAAGCTCCAGTTTGTCAGTGTGACGCGTTTTCTTCACGCGAACCGATGTCCTTCGCTCGAAAACGCTCTAGCACGGCGTTCGAAGGCCGGGAGATGTCAGCCAATCATTGATGTGCGAGGCGGTCTCGATCAGGCGCGCCTTGCGAAGCATCGCATCGCGCTGAAGGCTGGGCAGGAATGGCTTCGCAGCATCCTTTATCCTCACCGCCTCGAACGCCAGCAGATCATGAGGCGGCGGTTCAGGTTGGCTGTGTTGGGCAATCGGCATAAAGCTCTCCTGATTACTGGCGGGAGCTTGCAGCACTCTCAGTCACCGGTATCGGCCAGAGGCGGAGCGGTGATGACCGCAGTAGATACCCCTTATGCCCGGTAGTCGACTTAATTCGTCATTGAGCGTCATATCCAGACTTTAGCGGGTGGGTTCGGGACGTCCACTATGCGGTTGACGATGTCAGAGAAGCCAATGGTGCGTCGAATGCATACACGAAGCCGGTCGGCTCATAGCTTAGCCGCACATCGCCGCGCAGCTGCCTGCCGAGCGTCTCGATCAGCCGTGTCCCGAAACTGCGCCTTTCGGGAGGGTGGACTGCCGGTCCGTTTTTCTCGGTCCATATCAGATGCAAGCGCTGTGTTGGTTGATCCAGCCTCCAACTGATGTCGATCCGCCCTTGTGGGGCGGACAGGGCGCCGAACTTCGTGGTGTTCGTGCAGAGCTCGTTGAGCGTCATTGCGATGGCGATAACGGCGCCCGACGTCATGCGAATATTGGGTCCTGAAATCGAGAATTTCGGCTCATCCGGATTGTTGAATGCTTCAGTGGCGCCGCGGACGACCGTGCCAAGATCCGCGCTGCTCCATCTTGCCTGCAGCAGGAGATCGTGCGCCCGCCCGAGCGCCAGCAGCCGGCCCTCGATGGCGTGCCGCGCGTGTTCAGCTCCTTCCAGGTTGCGCAGGCTCTGGGAGACGATGGCACCGACGGTTGCGAGCGTGTTCTTGATGCGGTGGTGCAGCTCCTCGAGGATCACCTTCTGCAGCTTGTCGGCCGCTTCGCGCTCCTTGGCGTCAATGCCGGCCGCGGTCAGCAAACTCTGGGCATCGATCTCGGCCTGCGCGAGGAGAAGGCGAAGGCTGACATTCTCTTCCGCCAGAACGTCTTGCTGCGGTGCTAAGCGGCTTGCAGCACGCGGGTCTGTGCGGAGGTCGGCTGGAGACATCATCGACCGTATCATTATAAGCTTGCTCTTCGGCGAATGTTTTCTGCGCAATCAGGGACGTATCCGGCAGGAAAGACGCGAGCGCATCAGGCGCGGCCGATCATGCCATGCATCTCAGCTATCACTTTCCCGGCATCGAGTGGCTTGGCGAAGGACCTGCTGCAGGCGGGAAGATGAAGGCTCGGCAGGTTCGATTGCCCCGATACCACGATGATCTTGATCGACGGCCAACGCCCGTGCACGGCATGTGCAAGTTCAAGGCCGTCCATGCTGCCGGGCATCTGGATGTCTGTGCATACCAGCGCGATATCGGACCTGGATTCCAGGATAGCCACAGCCTCATCGGCATCCATGGCCTCAAGTGGCGTATAGCCGGCGTCTTCCACCATTTCTACCGCGCGCATGCGAAGCAGCATCTCGTCCTCGACAATGAGCACAACAGCTGGAATGCCTGAATGATCGAGTACCATTAGAACGCCTGGAACGCCGCTCGCAGCGATTTGAGAGATCGAAGCTGCCCTGAACCGGACGAGGCAGTCGATCTGGGACAAGCATCTCGGTGCCCATTCGATCCCCGGCCAGCTGATGAATGATACAAGCTCGCCGCGAACGCACGTTGCCATCTCGCGCCGGCGACAAACGGCAGGCTTGCTCCTGCGTGTCACTAGCGTGTTGGTTCTCAGTTGGGAGCGAGCACACAGCAGCGCACCGCCCTCTTAGGCCGTTCAATCGGCCGGTCCGCCGCGCTTACTGCAGAGAAGCTCCTGCATTTCGGCGGCATTTCGCGCGCCTCGTCCACGGCGGCCACCGCTCGGATCATCCTGCGGCGAAAGCGCGCAGCGTTGGATCACCATTGAATGACGACCGCGGCGGCGACCAGCAGCACCAAGAAGATCGGCAGCAGCACCGGTGGTACGAGCAACCCGCGAAGATCGAATTTGGAGATATCTGACATGTGACCGCCTGTTTTGGTCAAGGCGGGAGCGCAACACTCTCAGTCACCGGTAACAGCCCGGGGCGCGCGGTGATACTGAAACACGTAGCGATCCTTCCGCCCGACAACAAGGCGAATCGCGATCTATTTGTGGGGGCCTGGAGCGAGTGGGCTTGTCATTCGTTAGTGGAGTAGCCACGTAAGCGGTAGCGCAACTGTATTGTTACAGCATCCCCTTTGCGGAAGCGCGAAGCCTTAGCCGCCAAATCTTGCCCCCGATATCGACCGACGACACGTCGCTTCAATGTGCGCGTCTCGGGGCACGGCGCGCCATGGCATCAACCTGATAGGCCTCATCCATGATTGAGTTTCCAAATCATAGTCGTTCATACGACCAGACGCGGCGCGCCGTGCGGTTTTGGGGATATGACAGTGCTATTGAGGCATCATTCTTCGTCACCGAAGGCGCCTTGAAGCGCATTCAATCGGATGCCTACCTCGACGAGCCAGGCCTTTTGAACGCATTCGATGCCAATCGCGATCTGATATGTGCCGCCGCTGCCAGGGTCTATGTTCGCGGAAGCAGGGGATCTTACGATCTGGTTGCTGCGAACTTCTGAAATCGGCGCCGTCGATCCGATCACGCGAGACAATCTGGCAGATTGAGCACGTTGGTCGAGCTTGCGAGCGATCAACTGGAGGATGTCATGGATACGAGTTTCGTACAGACTTTCCTGGCGTGCGGAGGAATTTTCGTTCTCTCGTTCGTTGCGATCGGGGCTTTCTGGCTCCTGGAGCGCATGCGGGGCGCCAGTGCCCCTCACATGTGAAGGCGGGGGCAGTTGGCCGGCAGACCAGGTCCTCGCCGTTTGCAACGTCGCCAAAAAGAAAGGCCGCGGATTTCTCCGCGGCCCTTTTGGGGCTTTCGGTTTACTCAGTAGCGGTCGGTCCCGATTCCGACGCTCACGCCCGGCGCGCGGAACCCGATGCCACCACGCTCTTCATAATCACGGCGCTCAATGTAGCGCTCGCGGGGCGCATATCCGTATGAATCACCGCGCTCACGGATGATGACGCGGCGTTCGCCACGTTCACGCCAGCAGCGGCCGTCCTCATTGCAAACCATGCGGACGTTTTGGATGTTGCTCTCCGGTGTAGCGGACGCGCCGAGCGAGAGCGGTCCGGCGTAAGCCGTGGTTGTGGCAGTCATGACAAGGGCACTTGCGCCGGCCGCCAAATAGATCGCGAGATTCTTCATACTAATCCTCCAAAAGTGCTTGTGTCAGGAAGCCAATGGTCTCGCGAGGCATTGGTTCCTGGTGCCGACCCGTCGGTTCCATTGATCGCGTGACGGCCGCGCCGCCCCAACGCGCAATTTCACATTGAATGATGGCGAGTTGACTGGCCGTCGAGCAAATCAGAAAAGTTCGAAACTATTTCTGTTGCTCAGAAGCATGGTGCCTCGCATTCGCGGGCATGGCACCTGTCAAAGTGTCGTGTACATTGACGCGACTGCCGTCTGGCTTGCTGACGTAAAGATGGCGTTCCAGAACGGACTGCATGTTCTCAAACATCGCATAGAGATCGTCGCAATAGACCGAAGGATTATCGTAGCCGTTCGCCTTGGAGAAACGGTGCGGAAGATAGCCGCCCCCGCAGGCGTTCATGAACTTGCATTGCCGACACTTCGCGCAAAGATTGATTGAAGCATCGCGCGCGGCTTTCCAGCGAGGCTCGTTCCTGACAGCGTCGATCGCATGATCGAAGATGTTGAAGCTGGTGTTCGTGAAGCCGTCGCCCGCAATCCGCAGCACATCGTGCGCCTCCACGGTGCCATCGGTCATGATGGTGCAAAGCTCGACGGGCTTGTGGCCGACGCCCTCGGTCGGTGAATTGTTGTCGAGCAGCGCGGTGATCATGTCGGAAATGATGCGGATATTGGCCGTCGGTGTGGCGCGATTCGCCTCCAGCCATACGTCGAACAAGCCCTTGTAGAACGCGGCAATGGATGGCGGCTGCTCGTCCACCGTCGCGTCGGGGATCATGATGTCGTAGTTGGAGATCCCGCACGCAGCGAAAAAATCGGCATATTGCTGCGGCGCATAAGCGGGATTGCAGACTGCCAGGGCAATCACGCCAATCTCGCGCGACACCAGCATGCGAGCGGCTCGTTCGACAGCGGCGTGGGTGCCCGTACCCTGGAACGTCTTGCGGTGAGTGTCGTGAATGTGCGCCGGCCCATCCAGACTGATCGCGACCGAAATGTTGTGGGCCTCGAAGCAGGCCAGCCAATCGTCATCGATCAACACGCCGTTGGTCGTGACCGCGATGGGTATCTCGCAGCCGGTCCGTGATGAAATATCCTCGCAGGCCTCGGCAATGCGGTGGAAGTTCTCGGCGCCCCACAGCAGCGGTTCACCCCCGTGCAGAATGATGGGAAAATCGACGAGGGCGTATCTGAGAACGTGCTGTTCTATGCGCTGCAGCAATTGCTGCTGCACGTCCGGGCTCATGAGCTTGGGCTTGCTATAAACGGACGCGTCGCGGAACCAGTAACAATAGGAGCAATCGATGTTACATCTCGTTGCAACCTTGACCAACAATTGCGTGATCGGCTGATCCTGGAAAGCGGCAAAATCTGCACCGTCCGCTGACATGCCGATACCGAGACTGGTTGAAGGAGCTAGCTAGAGCGTTTTCGAGCGAAGTGGATACCGGTTCGCGTGAAGAAAACGCGTCAAAACAAAGAGCTAGAGCTTCGGTTCTGATTCAATCAGAACCGAAAATGCTCTAGTACCCTCGAACAAATCCGCCTCGGCGAAACGCGCCCGCGCCCGGAGCGTACGCCGCTCTGCGAAACGCGCCTGCGCTAGGCCCCTTGGCAAAACCCCCACGCCTGAAAGCGGCTTGGGTCACCACGGCTTCGTCGGCGACGACTCCTTGCTGCACACCCTGTCCGCGCAGATCGCTCAGCAATGCGTCGATACCCTGATGGTCGCTTTGAATGATTGCGTCCGGCCCATGGAGCTGGATGAGGCTCGCCAAAACCTTCAGCGTCGTAATCGGCATGGTCACGCTCCTGTATTCGCAGCGCGGTGCAGGGATCAACCGAAGCCCGGCGCATTGAACAGCCCGAGCAACAACAAAGTATACCGTTTTTGTCGCAGAGGCAACGTGGTCGGTCCGGGCCAATCCCTTAGGGCGCAATTTCCGGATACGCTCGTGCACTATGCCACAAGCACGTTGATGCAAGGAAACCAACGTGTTGGATCGCACCGCGAGAGTGCGGACCTATGTTTGACCGTCACAGCTTCGTCGCGATCGCTCTCCACGGTGACGGAGAGCGTGCGGACTGGCTCCCTGAAGACTTGTGGCGCGCACCCTTGCCGCGACGTTGTCGCCGGGGAGTCTCAGTTCAACACCCTTTTCCCATCCGGGCTCGGGCTGTCCAGCGAGAACGTCGGCACGTCGATGTCGAAGCGCTCGCCGGCTTCGGTGACCATCTGGTAACTGCCGGTCATGAAGCCGGAGGCGGTCGGCAGCGGCACGCCCGAGGTGTATTCGAAGCGCTCGCCGGGCGCGAGCACCGGCTGCTCGCCGACCACGCCCTCGCCACGCACCTCCTGGCGGCGCCCGGTGGCGTCGGTGATGATCCAGTGCCGGGTGCGCAGCTGCACCGTTTCCGGCCCCGCATTGACGATCACGATCTTGTACGACCAGAAATACTCGCGCCGATCGACCGATGAGCGCTCCGGCATGAAGTTCGGCTCGACGGTGACTTCGATCTGGCGGGTAACGGCGCGGTACATACGGCTCAATCCGATGATCTCGGCGCAAAATCCGTTTTCGACCGGATCATGCGCAAACAGGCGCCTATCATAGCCAATTGGTCAGCCGGAACCAATCGCTTGCCGGGCCGTGAAAAGCCGGTCCCGGGGCCGGCCGTTCATCGCGGTTTCAACATAGTTCCGCTCTAAAGCGCGGCGGCATGCCGCCGCACTCTGTGCTTTGTCGGCAAGGCTTTCTCCGGAAGTCGTGGACCGGTATTATCTTTTCAGCACGGCCTGCGGGGCGTCCGCAGCCGACACGGTGTTTGATGAGCTCGATTGCCGATCCCATAGCCGGTTCGCCGGTGGCTGAGGCCAAGACTGACGTCAAGGCCGAGGCAAAAGCCGATGCCGAGGTGAAGGCGAAGGCCGCGGCGCCTGCGATCACGCTGCCGGTGACCGGCGAGCGCGAGCTCAGGCTCGACCTGTTCCGCGGGCTCGCGCTGTGGCTGATCTTCATCGATCATCTGCCGACCAATCTCCTGACCTGGCTGACGATCCGCAATTACGGCTTCTCCGACGCCACGGAGATCTTCATCTTCATCTCCGGCTACACCGCGGCCTTCGTCTATGGCCGCGCCATGCTGGAGGGCGGCTTCGTGATCGCGACCGCGCGCATCCTGCGCCGGGTCTGGCAGATCTATGTCGCGCATGTCTTCCTGTTCACGATCTTCCTCGCCGAGATCTCCTATGTGGCGACCTCGTTCGAGAACCCGCTCTACACCGAAGAGATGGGGATCATGGACTTCCTCAAGCAGCCCGACGTCACCATCGTCCAGGCGTTGCTGCTGCGCTTCCGTCCGGTCAACATGGACGTGCTGCCGCTCTATATCGTCTTGATGCTGTTCCTGCCGCTGATCCTGTGGCTGATGAAATGGAAGCCCGATGTCACGCTCGGCCTGTCGGTCGTGCTCTACGCGGTGACCTGGCAGTTCGACCTCTATCTCTCGGCCTATCCGAACGGCTTCTGGGCGTTCAATCCGTTCGCCTGGCAATTGCTGTTCGTGTTCGGTGCCTGGTGTGCGCTGGGCGGCGCGCGGCGGATGTCGCACATCCTGTCGTCGAACATCACGATGTGGATCTGCATCGTTTATCTGGTCGCCGCGTTCTTCGTGACGCTGACCTGGTACGTGCCGCAGCTCGGCCACATCATGCCCAAGGTGATCGAGCAATGGATGTATCCGATCAACAAGACCGACTTGGACGTGTTGCGGTTCGCGCATTTCCTGGCGCTCGCAGCCCTCACCGTGCGCTTCCTGCCCCGGGATTGGCCGGGGTTGAAATCGCCCTGGCTGCGACCTTTGATCCTGTGTGGCCAGCATTCGCTTGAGATATTCTGTCTCGGGGTCTTCCTCGCCTTTGCCGGTCACTTCGTGCTTGCCGAAGTATCTGGCGGTGCCGCACTGCACGCCTTGATCAGCGTCAGCGGCATCCTCATCATGTGCGGCATGGCGTGGATTATTTCGTGGTACAAACACTCCGCCGACAAAGGCGCCTCGAAAAAAGGCGCCGGCGGCAACGCCGATATGGCGGGAGGGGGAGCATGATGTCCGCGCGGACGCTGCTGGGCCTGACGCTATTGGCCGCCTGTTTGGCGGCGGCGCCCGCACGCGCCGGCGACACCGCCGAGCCGCCCGCGCCGCCCTGCGACGTGCCCGCCTATCTGCTTTCGACCGAAAGCTCGCTGCCGAAGGTCATGGATGCCGTGAAGGCCAACCAGCCGCTCAACGTGCTAGTGGTCGGCAGCCGCTCCTCGACCATTCCTGGCAACGAGGCGAGCGCCTATCCGGCCACGCTGCAGGCGGCGCTCAAGGAGGCATTGCCGTCGTCTGTGATCGATCTATCCGTAGAATTACAGGGAAAGAGCACCGCCGAGGAGACCGCGGGAACCCTTGTTAAGCTTGCTGAAGCAAAAAAGCCTACTTTGGTTATCTGGCAGACCGGCACGGTCGATGCTATGCGAGCAGTCGATCCCGACGATTTCCGTACCGCCATCAACGACGGCGTTGTTGCGTTGCGGGGCGCCGGGACTGACGTGGTGCTGGTCAATCTGCAATACAGCCCGCGTACGGAGACGATGATCTCTGCACCGCCATATCTCGACAATATGAAGGTGGTGGCGCAGCAGCACGACGTTCCGCTGTTCGACCGGTTCGCGATCATGAAGCAATGGAGCGACGCCGGATATTTTGACCTGTTCAGCACCTCGCATGGTGTCGACCTGGCCAAGAAGGTTCATGCCTGTCTCGGCCGGGCCCTTGCGAAATTCGTGATCGATGCGGCCCATCTGGGCCCGGTGCAGCAGAATTAGAGGAAGCAGAGTTGATGCGTTTTGCGTTCCCTTTTCGCCTCACCGTAGGGCGAACCCTGTGCGCCGTTGCGGCGCTCGCGCTGCTCGCGCCGCTATCGGTTACGCCGTCGCGCGCGCAGACCGGCCAGGGCGATCAGCATGCGGCACTCGCGCCCGGTGCCAAGTCTGAGGCCGCACGGCCTGACGCGGACAAGCCCGCCGCCATCGAAGCCGATGCGGCCAATCAGCAGCCCGGCGTCGCCGCGAAGGCGTTCGACAAGGTGAGGCAGGTCGCCAAATCCGCCAGCGACATTTTCCACCGCGTGCCGTGCCAGCAGCCCAAGGGCGTGCCGAGCTCGACCGGCTCGCTGCCGCATGTCGCGGCCAAGCTCGCCGCCGGCAAGCCGGTCGTGATCATCGCATTCGGCTCGTCCTCGACGGAAGGGTATGGTTCGTCGGCGCCCCAATTCACCTATCCGAACCGGCTCGCCGGACAGCTGCGCCGGCAGTATCCGTCCGCCGACATCACCGTGCTCAACCGCGGCAAGGGCGGCGAGGACGCGCCCGAGATGATGGCACGGCTGCAGACCGAAGTGATCGACGTGCATCCCGACATGGTGATCTGGCAGGTCGGCACCAACGCGGTGCTGCGCAACCTCGATCCCTCCGAGACCGCAAAGCAGGTCGAGGACGGCGTGGCGCGGCTGCAGGCCTCCGGCGCCGACGTCGTGCTGGTCGATCCGCAATATTCGCCGCGCGTCACCGAGCGTCCCGAAAGCGCGCGCGGCATGGTGAAGCTGCTCGGCCGCATCGCCGCCCTGCGCCATGTCGGCATCTTCCCGCGCTTCGAGGTGATGCGCGACTGGCACGAGCGGCAGGCGATCCCGATCAACGATTTCGTCACCGCTGACGGCCTGCATATGAAAGACTGGGGCTACGCCTGCTTCGCCCAGCTGCTCGGCGACGACATCATCCGCTCGGTCGGCGCGATCAAGATCGGCGTCAACGTCCCCGGCGACGTGCGGACCTACCGGCCGATGTGATCGGGCTCGTTCTCTCCCTGCGTCTAATGTGTCACCGTCACCCTGAGGAGCGCGAAGCGCGTCTCGAAGGGTCGACGGCCAGACTGTGGCCGTGCATCCTTCGAGACGCGCTACGCGCTCCTCAGGATGACGGGTCTGACAGCCTCAGAGGGTCTGATAGCCTCGCGGCGAACGGCGCCCTCAATCTTGACCTCGCCGCGGTAATCCGCTCCCTTGGCGCCTGAACCAATCTCCTTCGGGAAGACGCCTCAAGGGAAACGCTCATGTCTTTCGTGCTGGCCATCGATCAGGGCACCACTTCGTCGCGCGCCATGGTGTTTCGCGGCGACATCTCCATCGCCGCGGTGGCGCAGCAGGAATTTCCGCAGCATTTTCCAGCCTCCGGCTGGGTCGAGCACGAGCCGGAGGACATCTGGACCTCGACCGTGATGGTGTGCCGCGAGGCGTTGGAGCAGGCCGGCCTCAAGGCCAAGGACATCGCCGCGATCGGCATCACCAACCAGCGCGAGACCACCGTGGTGTGGGACCGCGCCACCGGACAGGCGGTGCACCGCGCCATCGTCTGGCAGGACCGCCGCACCGCCGACATCTGCGCCAAACTGAAGGCCGAAGGCCACGAGCCCGCGATCTCGGCCAAGACCGGGTTGATCATCGACCCTTATTTCTCCGGGACCAAAGTCGCCTGGATCCTCGATCACGTGCCGGGCGCGCGCGAACGCGCCGAGCGCGGCGAACTGCTGTTCGGCACCGTCGACTGCTACCTGCTGTGGCGGCTCACCGGCGGGCGTGTGCATGCCACCGACGCCACCAACGCCTCGCGCACGCTGCTGTTCAACATCCACAGCGGCGCGTGGGACGACGACCTCATCAATCTGTTGCGCGTGCCGCGCTCGATGCTGCCCGAGGTGAAGGATTCCTCCGCCCGCTTCGGCGAGAGCACCGCCGATCTGTTTGGCGGCCCGATCGCGATTTCCGGCATCGCCGGCGACCAGCAGGCCGCGATCATCGGCCAGGCCTGCTTCGAGCCCGGCATGATGAAGTCGACCTACGGCACCGGCTGCTTCGCGCTGCTCAACACCGGCACCACGCCGGTGGCCTCGAAGCACAAGCTGCTCACGACGATCGCCTATCAGCTCAACGGCCAGCGCACCTACGCGCTCGAGGGCTCGATCTTCGTCGCCGGAAGCGCCGTGCAGTGGCTGCGCGACGGGCTCGGCATCATCAAGCATGCCGCCGAGACCGGGCCGCTTGCCGACAAGTCCGACTCGATGCAGAGCGTCTACCTGGTGCCGGCCTTCGTCGGCATGGGCGCGCCGTACTGGAATCCGCGCGTGCGCGGCGCGCTGTTCGGGCTGACCCGCAACACCGGCCCGGCGGAGCTCGCGCATGCGACGCTGGAAAGCGTCTGCTACCAGACCTTCGATCTGTGGGCCGCGATGCGCACCGACTGGCCGGAGGCCAACGCCACCAACACCGTGCTGCGCGTCGATGGCGGCATGACCGCGTCGGACTGGACCATGCAGCGGCTCGCCGATCTGCTCAACGCCCCGGTCGACCGTCCGATGATCCAGGAGACCACGGCGCTCGGTGCGGCCTATCTCGCCGGGCTCGAGGCCGGCGTCTATCCGGAGCCTGCAAAATTCGCCGACAATTGGCGGCTCGAGCACCGCTTCAGGCCGGCGATGAGCGAGGCAACGCGCGACCGTAAGCTCGCCGGCTGGGCGCGCGCCGTGAAGGGCGTGCTGGCGAGCGACGAGGGGGAATAGCGAACTGTGCGGTAGACGCTCCACACCTCCCCTGCAAGCGGGAGAGGGGGCGCAGCACAGCTGTGGCTGAAGACGTCTCAAAACCAATAACAACCATCGGAGAGAACAACATGAACACGGATTTCAACCGGGTCACCAGACTACTCACCGCCGCGCTCTGCGCCGTGATGCTGGCCGCTCCCGCCGCGGCGCGCGAGAAGCCGAGCCCGCTGGTGGCGGCGCGCGAGGTCAAGACCGACGTCGCCGGGCTGACGGCGCCGGGCCAGATCCTGGTCGACGTCTGGGGCATCCCGCACATCTATGCCGGCAACGAGCACGACCTGTTCTTCCTGCAGGGCTTCAACGCCGCGCGCGACCGGCTCTGGCAGATCGATCTCTGGCGCAAGCGCGGGCTCGGCCTGTTGGCGAAGGATTTCGGCCCCGCTTATGCCGAGCAGGACAAGGCGCTGCGCCTGTTCCTCTATCGTGGCGACATGAATGCGGAATGGGCCGCCTATGGCCCGAAGGCGAAATCCTATGCCGAGGCCTTCGTCGCCGGCGTCAACGCCTATGTCGCCGACGTCAAGGCGGGCAAGCGGCCGCTGCCGATCGAGTTCAGGATCGCAGGCACGATGCCGGACCTGTGGTCGGCGGAGGATGTCGTGCGCGTCCGGAGCCACGGCCTGACCCGCAACGTCGCCTCCGAGGTGAAGCGCGCGCAGGTCGCGTGTGCCGCAGGCCTCGATGCCGATCGCTTCCGCGTCAAGCTGGAGCCGGCATGGACCACCAAGATCCCCGACGGGCTCGATCCCTGCAGCGTGCCGAAAGGCGTGCTCGCAGCCTAT
Source organism: Bradyrhizobium sp. th-b2 (assembly GCF_000426785.1). Lineage (NCBI taxonomy): Bacteria > Pseudomonadati > Pseudomonadota > Alphaproteobacteria > Hyphomicrobiales > Nitrobacteraceae > Bradyrhizobium > Bradyrhizobium sp. th-b2. Next base: position 266,793 of record NZ_AUGA01000007.1, on the reverse strand, counting down.
GACCTCGCCACGCGCCCAGTCGCCTTCGCCACGCCGAAGGACCTGAAGGCGGCGCTGGCGCATGATCCCGACACATTCCTCGCCGCCGCCGACCAGCAGCGCGACACCATCGGCTCCAACAACTGGGTGATCGCGGCCTCACGCACCGCGACCGGGCGTCCGATCCTCGCCAACGATCCGCATCGCGAGCACTCGGTGCCGTCGCTGCGCTACATCGTCGCCCTCAACGCGCCCGGCATCTCCGTGATCGGCGCGGGCGAGCCGGCGCTGCCAGGCATCTCGATCGGCCACAACGACACCATCGCGTTCGGCCTGACCATCTTCAACGTCGACCAGGAAGACCTCTACGTCTACGAGCTCAACCCTGACAATCCGAACCAGTACCGCTACGGCACGGGCTGGGAGGACATGCGCATCGTGCACGAGAAGGAAGCGGTGAAGGGCGAGGCCGACCGCGACCTCGAGCTGAAGTTCACTCGCCACGGCCCGGTGATCTATGTCGACGATGCAAAGAAGCGCGCCTTCGCCGTGCGCTCGATCTGGTTCGAGCCGGGCACCTCGGCCTATTTCGGCTCCTCCGACTACATGACCGCGAAGAGCTGGAAAAGTTTCCTCGGCGCGATGCGGCGCTGGGGCGCGCCGTCGGAGAACCAGGTCTATGCCGACACGTCAGGCAATATCGGCTGGGTCGCCGCCGGCAAGACGCCGCGCCGCACGAGCTTCGATGGATTGATGCCGGTGCCCGGCGACGGCCGCTACGAGTGGCAGGGCTTCCTGTCGCTCGACGAATTGCCGAAACTGTATCAGCCGAAGCAGGGATTCATCGCCACCGCCAACCAGATGAACTTGCCGGCGGATTATCCGGTCAATGAGCGCCGCGTCGGCTTCGAATGGTCCGACAGCGCGCGCTGGCAGCGCATCACCGAGGTGCTGCAAGCCAACAGCAAGGTGACGCTGGCGGACGCGATGGCGCTGCAGAACGACGACACCGGCATGCTCGCGCGCCGGTTGGTCGCGCTGTTGAAGCCGCTGTCATCCGACGATGCCAATGTGAAGAAGGGGCTCGACCTGTTGAAGGCATGGGACGCGCGCGATGCGGCCGACAGCGCCGCCGCTGCGGTCTACGAGGTCTGGATCGCGAACCATCTCGGCCCGGTCCTGCTCAAGACCACGGCGCCGAAGGTGGCCGAGCTGATCGCGCCGGAGGCGTCCAGCATCTCCGCCATCGTCGGCTATCTCGAAAAGCCCGACGCTGCGCTCGGCAGCGATCCCGCCGCCGAACGCGACCGCGTGCTGCGCGACAGCCTCGGCGCGGCCGTCGCCGACGTCACCGCAAAGCTCGGACCCGATGCCTCGACCTGGCGCTGGGGCCGGCTGCATGTCGCAAAATTCGATCACGCGCTGATGCCGCTCGCCGACAAGGCCACCGCGGCGCAGATGACGGTCGGCCCGCTCGCCTATGGCGGCGCCGCCAACGTGCCGCGCGCCGCCACCTATCGCCGCTCCGACTATCACCTCACCGCGGGCGCCTCGTTCCGCATGGTGCTCGACGTCGGCAATTGGGATGCGAGCCGCACCATCAACACGCCAGGCCAATCCGGCGATCCCTTCAGCGCCCACTACCGCGACCTCGCGCCGCTGTGGGCCGCGGGCCAATATGTGCCGCTGCTCTACAGCCGCCCGGCCGTGGAGGCCGCGACGGCGGAAGCGATCACGCTGACGCCGCGGTGAGGGAAGGCTGGTGGCCGCCCAAAACTCCACTGTCGTCCCGGCGAAAGCCGGGACCCATAACCACAGGGTTGCGTTGTTGAACGGCGCTGTGGCCCCAGCGCGCAAAAGCAATCGGCATCGGTGGTTATGGGTCCCGGCCTTCGCCGGGACGACAGTGAATATGTGGCCGATATCGTCGACTACTTCACCTGCTTCTCCTGCAACTCAAGCATCGCGCGCAGCGTGTCGTCGCTGAGCTTGCCGTTCGGTGACGGCGTGCGCCGCTCGACGGTCTCGACCGGGCGCGCGTGCTGCGGGATAACCTGAGTGCTCATCACCGGCGCGCCATCCGTGACGTCCTCGGCCGCACCAGCCGCGCTCGTCCCATGTGCGTAACCGATGCCGCGCCGCCGCCGTGCCGGCTTCGGCTTCGGTGGCGGCGGCGTATAGATGATCGGCGGCAGCGTGTGATGGCGCGACACGGCCTCTGCTCCGGTAGCCTCTCCACATCGAGCGCCTGATTCGCCAAAACGCCGACTGACAAATCGGTAATATTGTTACGCCGCGTTGCATTGCATGTGCCGCGAGACACGCGGATATTTCCCGCCGATAATTGGAAACAAAGGTCGCATGATGCTGCTACCCGACGGGTACTCCGACATCCCCCACGGCAAGATCGCCGCCGTCGTCACACATCTGGAAATGACCGAGCGCCCGCCGCGCCGCGACGATCCGCCCGGCGCGTGGCGCCTGTGCAAGGTCGATCCGCCCGCGCTCGACTGGTACCGCGATCTCTACCGCCGCGTCGGCGAGGAATGGCTGTGGTTCACCCGCACGGGGCTCGATGACGCCGATCTGGCTGCTCGGATCCACGCGCCCGGCATCGAGCTCTACGGGCTGGTCGTTGACGGCCATGATGAAGGCCTGCTCGAACTTGATTTGAGCGAGCCCGGCCAATGCGAGCTGCTCTATTTCGGCGTCACCGCAAAATTCATCGGCACCGGCGCCGCGCGCTTCCTGATGAACCGCGCTCTCGAGATCGCCTGGTCGCGCGACGTCAACCGCGTCTGGGTGCATACCTGCACCTTCGACCATCCCGCGGCTGTCGCGTTCTACCAGCGCTCCGGCTTTCGTCCGTTCAAGCGGCAGATCGAGGTGGCCGACGATCCCAGGCTCGACGGTAAATTGCTGCGCGATGCGGCGAGGCATGTGCCGGTGATTGCGTAACGGGGCTGCGGCAGCAGAGACGTGACCTCAGTGGAATCTGTCGCGTGGCCGCTCGGCCGGGCCTTGGGGACCTTTTGGCGCGGTCGCGGCTCTTAGCTCGTCGGCCGTGACACGGCAGTCGCCATTGCTGTCGAAGCGCAGGATGAACGCGTTCGGTTTCTCGACGAATTCCTTGCGGGTAATCTTGCCGTCCTGATTTTCGTCCAAATAGCCGAAGTCAGCGTCGGCCAATGTCGCATCGGCTTTCTGAACCGTGGCGAACTCGGATCGGTCGAGCTTGCCGTCGCGATTGTGGTCTGCGGAGGCAAAGATCCGATCGGCAAAGCTCTTCCATTCATCGCAGGTGTAGACGCCGTCGCGATTGGCATCCCAGATCGGCGGCACGCTCTTGAGCAGCCCATCCTGCGCAGGCCGACCACTGGATTGGGCAAGAAGCGGGCCGCTCGTCAGAAGCAGCCCCAAGGCCGTAACCCATAGAAGTTTTTCGCGCGACAAATCCCCCTCCCGCTTCTGAGCCGCGAGCATCGGCTTCTGATGGAGCCTGCGCGGGTCATCTGCCGGAGTTGAGATAGAAAATCGATGTGGACTGCTGGTGCATCTCATAGCAAAAAAGTACTGTTTTCGTGAACGGCTCCGCTTCGCGCTCGTCCGGCAATCGTGAGTGAAACATGTTCCTGATCGGCCAATACGACTCGCCCTTTGTCCGCCGCACCGCGATTGCGCTGCGGCTCTATGGGTTGCCCTTTGAGCACAGACCGTGGTCGACTTTCGGCGATGCGGAGCAGGTCGCGGCCTACAACCCGGTGCGGCGGGTGCCGACGCTGGTGCTTGACGATGGCGAAGCGCTGATCGAGAGCGGTGCGATCCTGGATTATCTCGACGAACTGGTCGGGCCGGAGAAAGCGATGATCGCGCGCTCCGGGCCTGAGCGGCGCAAGCATCTGCGCATCACGGCGCTCGCGACCGGGCTCGCCGACAAGGCGGTGAGCCTGATCTACGAGCGCGTGCTGCGCAAGGAGCAGCTCAAGCTTTGGGTCGAGCGTTGCGATGCGCAGATATCAGGCGTGCTCGCGGTGTTGGAGAAGGAGAGGGCGGCGGTGCCATCGCCGTATTGGCTGGAGAAGCGCATCGGCCATGCCGACATCGCGGTCGCCTGCGCGCTGCGCTTCACCGGCGAGGCGCATCCGCATCTGTTCGACGCGCGCTATCCTGCGCTGCAGGCCCACGCCGCGCGCTGCGAGGCGCTGCCGCCGTTCCAGGAGATCGTGCAGCCTCTGGCGCCGCCGAGCGGTTAGGGGATAGCGCCGCTCTCTCTCCATCGTCATTCCGGGGCTCGCGAAGCGAGAGCCCGGAATCCATCAGGCCGCGGGTTCCGTGGATGGATGGATTCCGGGCTCGACGCTTCGCGTCGCCCCGGAATGACGAGTGGATGGAGGCGCGCGCCCCTGCCACTGAGTTGCCCGACGGCGCAAGCCCCAGGAGCAAAAATATTTCGGTTTATCGGAATTGCAACTTAGTGTATGGTTCGCCCGTCTCACCCGATCGAGGGGCGCTTCGCGGTCGTCACGAACGCGGTGTGGGATGCGGTGGACGCCGAGTGTGTGACTGACGAGAGCACGCGAAGCGGACGGTGAAGTCGTGTGGTCCTGACGCCCTAACGGCAGGTGTCTCGTCGCAACACGCGAAGGCGCGTTACGACGGCGGTGACAAGCAAGCCCAGTCTCGCCGGGGAGAGCACGAAGTAAGCCGTAACCCATCGCGCAGGGAAAGCCGGGTTGTTTCCGGTTACACCTGTGGTCCTACCCCCGAGCTTTCTACCCATTGCTCGGGGCCCATGGGTGCGATCGGCACCCGGCTTTCCCTGCGCCCTCTGTTCGAGAGGAGGGCGGAACGAAGAGCAAAGCTCGGACAAATCATGTCGCGAGAACGCGAAGCTGCGTCCCCACCCACACTGTCATCGCCCGGCTCGACCGGGCGATCCAGTACGCCGCGGCTTCTCGATTCAAGCACAACCGTCTCTGGAATACTGGATCGCCCGGTCGAGCCGGGCGATGACAGCGAACAAGCTGTTTGACAGGTTGAATCGAAAACCATCCTCATCGTCGTCTTGGCCTAGTGCGCAATTGCGCACGGGAGCCAGGACCCATTACCCCAAATCTCAATTGTTGTGCGACGCTGGGGCCACGATCCTCGTTCGCCATCCAACTGCGGTGGTTATGGGTCCTGGCTTTCGCCAGGACGACGAACGGAGAGAGAGCTGCACAATCCATTTCATCACGAGGCAATTCACCACCCCGCGCGACCCCGGGGACGTGCGCTTCGGGCTACCCATTGTGGGCCCGATCTTCTATGGTGACCTCATCCGGTTCGCATGCGGCGAACTCGATAATTCCATGATATCAAAGGCTTAAGGCTCGGATCGAAGCCTTTGGAGGGCGGTTTGACGCGGTATATTTCGACCAGGGGCGAGGCCCCGGTGCTTGGCTTCTGCGATGTGATGCTGACCGGGCTCGCCCGCGACGGCGGGCTCTACGTGCCCGAGACCTGGCCGCAGCTTTCGCCCGAGACCATCGCCGCCCTGTTCGGCCGTCCCTATTGGGAGGTCGCCGTCGAGATCATCCGTCCGTTCGTCGCCGGCGAGATTTCCGACGCCGAGCTCGGCCGCATGGCGAACGAGGCCTATGCCACGTTCCGCCATCCCGCCGTGGTGCCGCTCGACCAGGTCGGGCCGAACCAGTTCCTGCTCGAGCTGTTCCACGGGCCGACTTTGGCGTTCAAGGACGTCGCGATGCAGCTGATCTCGCGGCTGATGGATCACGTGTTGGCCAAGCGCGCACAGCGCACCACTATCGTGGTCGCGACCTCGGGCGATACCGGCGGCGCCGCGGTCGAGGCGTTCGCGGGGCTCGACAATGTCGACCTCGTGGTGCTGTTCCCGAACGGGCGCATCTCCGAGGTGCAACGCCGCATGATGACGACGACCGGCGCCGGCAACGTTCATGCGCTGGCGATCGAAGGCACGTTCGACGATTGCCAGGCGCTGGTGAAGGCGATGTTCAACAACCATCGCTTCCGCGACCAGGTGGCGCTGTCGGGCGTCAACTCGATCAACTGGGCGCGCATCGTCGCGCAAGTGGTCTACTATTTCACCGCGGCGGTCGCGCTCGGCTCGCCGCAGCGCACCGTCGACTTCACGGTGCCAACCGGCAATTTCGGCGACATCTTCGCCGGCTATGTCGCGAAGCGGATGGGGCTGCCGATCCGCTGGCTGCGTATCGCCGCCAACGTCAACGACATCCTGGCCCGCACCCTGAAGACCGGCATCTACGAGGTGCGCGAGGTGCACGCCACGACTTCGCCGTCGATGGATATCCAGGTGTCGTCGAATTTCGAGCGGCTGCTGTTCGAGGCCAGCGGCCGCGACGCCGAGCAGGTCCGCCGCCTGATGGGCTCGCTCAAGCAGTCCGGCCGCTTCGTGCTGCCGGATGCGACGCTGGCCGCGGTGCGCCGCGATTTCGACGCCGGCCGCGCCGACGAGACCGAGACGGCGGCGGCGATCCGCGCCGCCTGGCGCGAGGCGGGCGATCTGGTCGATCCCCACACCGCGGTGGCGCTCGCGGTCGCCGACCGCGACACCTCGGACTCCAATATCCCGAACATCGTGCTGTCGACCGCGCATGCGGCCAAATTCCCCGACGCAGTCGAGGCCGCCTGCGGGGTGCGTCCGCAGCTGCCGGCCTGGCTCGGAGGGTTGATGACCAAGTCCGAACAGATGACGGTCATGAAGAATGATTCTGCCGAGGTCGAGCGCTTCGTGCTGTCGGTCAGCCGTGCCGCCAAGCAAGGAGTTGCCTGAATGAGCGTTGAAATCACCAAGCTGCCGAGCGGCCTGACCGTCGTCACCGACAGCATGCCGCATCTGGAGACCTCGGCGCTTGGGGTCTGGGCCGGCGTCGGCGGGCGCGACGAAAAGCCGAACGAGCACGGCATCTCGCATCTGCTCGAACACATGGCGTTCAAGGGCACCGCACGGCGCTCCTCGCGCGAGATCGTCGAGGAGATCGAGGCGGTCGGCGGCGATCTCAATGCCGGCACCTCGACCGAGACCACGGCCTATTATGCCCGGGTGATGAAGGCCGACGTGCCGCTGGCGCTCGACGTGCTCTCCGACATCCTCGCCAACCCGTCCTTCGTGCCGGACGAGCTGGAGCGCGAGAAGAGCGTCATCGTGCAGGAGATCGGCGCAGCGCAGGATACGCCCGATGACGTCGTGTTCGAGCATCTCAACGAGCTCTGCTACCCGGACCAGCCGATGGGCCGTTCGCTGCTCGGCACCGCCAAGACGCTGAAGGCCTTCAACCGCGACATGCTGCGCGGCTATCTCTCGACGCATTACCGCGCCCCCGACATGGTGGTCGCCGCCGCCGGTGCCGTCGATCACAAGCGCATCGTCGAGGACGTCGCGCAGAAGTTTGCGAGCTTCGACGCCACGCCGGCGCCGAAGCCGCAAGCCGCAATGTTCGGCAAGGGCGGCTCGCGCGTGGTGCACCGCGATCTCGAGCAGGCGCATCTGACATTGGCGCTCGAAGGCGTGCCGCAGACCGACCTGTCGCTGTTCTCGCTGCAGGTCTTCACCAATACGCTCGGCGGCGGGATGTCGTCGCGGCTGTTCCAAGAGGTGCGCGAGAAGCGCGGGCTGTGCTACTCGATCTACACCTTCCACGCGCCCTACACCGACACCGGCTTCTTCGGTCTCTATACGGGCACCGATCCGGCTGACGCGCCGGAAATGATGGAAGTGATCGTCGACGTCATCAATGACGCGGTCGAAACCCTGACCGAGGCCGAGGTCGCCCGCGCCAAGGCACAGATGAAGGCCGGCCTGTTGATGGCGCTGGAAAGCTGCTCATCGCGGGCCGAGCAACTGGCACGCCATGTGCTAGCCTATGGAAGGCCGCAGACGGTGGACGAACTGGTGGCGCGGATCGATGCTGTCAGCGTCGAATCGAGCCGCAACGCCGCCCGCGCCCTGCTGTCGCGTAGCCGGCCCGCCGTCGTTGCCCTCGGCAGCGGCAGGGGTCTGGACACGGCGGTGTCTTTTGCGGAAGGATTGACCAAGTCGAAGGCAAAGTCGTTGCTGCACTAGAATTTACCTCTTCCCGCTTGCGGGGAGAGGTCGGATTGCTCTCGGCGATGCGAAGCATCGTCCGGTGCAATCCGGGTGAGGGGGTACAGGTCCCAGCGATCGGCTCGCTCGTGGACGGAGCCCCTCACCCCAACCCTCTCCCCGCAAGGGCGGGGCGAGGGGGAATAGCTTGGCGGGGAGTGTTGGGCCATGGCCCTGTTTCGTTTGCCGTCTAGTGGACCCGCTGCATTGATGCCGCGCGGTCACGGGCTGTTGCTGCGCGCGCCGCAAATGTCGGATTTCCCGCAATGGGCGCAGTTGCGCGAATTCAGCCGCGCCTATCTCACGCCGTGGGAACCGATCTGGCCGTCCGACGACCTGACCCGCGCGGGCTTCCGCCGCCGCTTGCGCCGCTACACCGAGGATATCGCCGCCGACCGCTCCTACCCGTTCATCATCTTCCGCGAATCGGACGGGGTGATGATCGGCGGTATCACGCTCGCCAATGTCCGCCGCGGCATCGTGCAGGCCGGCACGATCGGCTACTGGGTCGGCCTGCCGCACGCCCATCGCGGCTACATGACGACGGCGCTGCGGGTGCTGCTGCCCTCACTGTTCGGCGAGCTCAATCTGCATCGCATCGAGGCGGCCTGCATTCCCTCCAATGCGTCGTCGATCCGGGTGCTGGAGAAGTGCGGCTTCACCCGCGAAGGCCTGGCGCGGCGCTATCTCTGCATCAACGGGATCTGGCAGGACCACCTGCTGTTCGGCCTGCTGCACGAGGATTTCCGCGGCTGATTCTTACGTCTTTTGGCCGGTGGCGGGCGCCGCTCAATGTCCTTTCAAGATGCCTTGGGTTCGCCGCCATTGGCTTGCTATAACGCCCGCGAAACGGGGAACTCCACTCGGAGACCACTTGGGGGCTTTAGGGATATCGCATGGGTGACAGGGTGATCAGGTTCGCGCTCGCGGCGGCGGTAACGATCGGTCTCGGTGCCACCCTGCTGCCGTCGGTCGGCTCGGCGCAGTCGCTGAGCGACCGCTTCAAGAGCCTGTTCGGCGGCGGCTCGTCCGATTCGGACAAGCCGGCCGCGCCAGCCGCGCCAAAACAGCTCAATGACGCCGACGCCGAGCTGACCTGTCCGCCGGTGCAGATCCGCGCCGGGGCCTCGACCTATTCCGTGGCCGCGAACGGCAAGGAGGCGGTCGGCAACGACGTCAAGTTCCTGGCCTCGATCACGCGCACTGCGCGGCAATGCGGCCTGAACAGCGGGCAGATCACCGCCAAGATCGGTATCCAGGGGCGGGTGATCGCCGGGCCCTCGGGCGCGCCGCCGACTGTCCAGGTGCCGCTGCGCGTCGCCGTGGTGAAGGGCGGCATCGGCGAGAGGACGGTCATGACCAAGGCCTACACCACCACGGTGCAGATGGACGAGAGCGGCAGCGTGCCGTTCAGCCTGGTCGCCGAGGATGTGGTCTATCCGGCGCCGACGGCCGCCGAGAACGACGATTACATCTTCTATATCGGCTTCGACCCGCAGGCCCTGAAGCCGGAGCCCAAGCCCCGCGCGCCGAAGAAGAAGTAGCGCCGTTCCGATTCAATCGGAACGGGATCGCGTGGCTTCAGGCGGGGCGGATTTGAGCAAACAAAAAGGCCGGCGCGATCAGCTCGCGCCGGCCTTTTGTAGAAGAAGTTGAGATCGCGTCAGTTCAGCTTGGAGCGGACTTCGGCGATGCCCTTGCCGACCAGGTCGTCGGCAACCGAGCCCTTGACCGACTGCGACAGGATGGTCGAGGCGGCGGTCACGGCGGCGTTGGCCGCGGCGGCGCGGACATCGGCCACGGCCTGGGCCTCGGCTTGGGCGATCTTGCTCTCGGCGGTCTTGGTCCGCCGCGCGACAAAATCTTCCATCTTGGTCTTGGCCTCGGCCGCGATCCGCTCGGCCTCTTGCTTGGCGCTGGAGATGATCTCCTGGGCCTCGCGCTCGGCGCTGGCGCGGCGCGCCTTGTACTCGCCGAGCAGCTTGTTGGCCTCGTCCTTCAGACGGCGGGCGTCCTCGAGCTCGGCCTTGATGCGCTCGGCACGGTGGTCGAGCGCCGTCAGCAGGGTGCGATGGACGCCGAGGTAGCCGAACACGACCATCAGAATGACGAAGGCGATCGCAACCCAGGTTTCCGGTTCGTAAAACATCGGCCTATCCCTTCAGCGACGCGTCGACGGCGCTGTTGACCGCATTCGCGTCCGGCGTGACGCCGGCGAGTTGCTGGACGATGGCGCCGGCTGCATCCGCCGCGATGCCGCGGACGTTGCTCATGGCGTTGGTCCGGGTCGTTGCGATCTGCTTCTCGGCGTCGGCGAGCTTGGCCGCCAGCTTCTCTTCCAGCGCCTTGCGCTCGACTTCCGAGGCCGCGTTCAGCTTCTCGCGGGTCTCGTTGCCGATCGCCTGCGCGTTGGCACGGGCGTTCGCCAGCTCGGTTTCATAGGCCTTCAGCGCCGCGTCGGACTGGTCCTTCAGCTTCTGCGCCTCGGCCAGATCGCCCTCGATCTTGTTCTGACGTGCATCGATCGTCCCGCCGACACGCGGCAGTGCGATACGCGACACGATCAGGTAGAGCGCGACAAATGCAATCGCCAGCGACACCAGCTGCGAGGCGAAATTGGACGAATCGAACGGCGGAAAGGCTCCGCCGTGATGTCCGCCATCGGTCTCGGTGTGGGCGCCGGCTTTCTGGCCTTTTGCCTCGCCATGACTCTCAGCCATGGTGTTCTCCTGTTGCTGTCATGCGCGCCGCCCGAAGGGGCGGCGCGACGGGGTGCCGCTCAGAGCGGAACGAACAGCAGAAGCAGCGCGATCAGCAGCGAGAAGATGCCGAGCGCTTCGGTCACCGCGAAGCCGAAGATCAGGTTGCCGAACTGGCCCTGAGCGGCCGAGGGGTTGCGCACCGCAGCGGCGAGGTAGTTGCCGAAGATGATGCCCACGCCGACGCCCGCACCGCCCATGCCGATGCACGCGATGCCCGCGCCGATAAGTTTTGCTGCTGCCGGTTCCATTTGTAGCTCCTTGAGAAAGATAGACAGATTGGTGGGTGGAGATTCCCCGGACCGCTTAGTGTCCCGGATGAATGGCGTCGTTGAGGTAGATGCAGGTCAGGATCGCGAACACGTAGGCCTGCAAGAACGCGACCAGCAGTTCAAGGGCGTACAGCGCCACCGTGAGCGCGAGCGGCAGCACGCCGCCGAACCAGCCGAGCGCGCCGAGCGAGAAGCCGAGCATTGCGACGAAGCCCGCGAACACCTTCAGCGCGATGTGGCCGGCCAGCATGTTGGCGAACAGACGAACGCTGTGCGAGACCGGCCGCAGGAAGAACGACAGGATCTCGATGAACATGACCAGCGGCAGGATGTAGACCGGAACGCCGTGGGGGACGAAGATACTGAAGAATTTCAGGCCGTTCTTGTAGACGCCGTAGATCAGGACGGTGAAGAAAACCAGCAGCGCAAGCGCCGCGGTCACGATCAGATGGCTCGCAATCGTGAAGGTGTAGGGAATCACGCCCACCAGGTTCGAGACGCAGAGGAACATGAAGAGCGAGAAGATCAGCGGGAAGAACTTCATGCCTTCCGCGCCGGCCGTGCTGCGAATTGTGGTGGCGACGAACTCGTAGGAGATTTCGGCGACCGACTGCAGACGACCCGGAACCAACTCCCGGCCGCTCGCCAGCATCAGCAGCGCTATCAGCAGCACCGCGATGAGCATGAAGAGCGTCGAATTGGTGAAGGCGATCGTGTGATTGCCGATGTGGCCGAGCGTGAAGAGGGGCTCGATATTGAACTGGTGGATCGGGTCGATTTTCATCCGCGCGGCTCTTGGTCCACCGGCCATCGTGCCGGTAATCGAATTTCAGATGTCGTGACTTCCCGCCAGCGCTCACCGCTTGCCCGAGGCCACGCCCGCGGACCTCACCACGTTGACCACGCCGGCGACGAAGCCGAGCAGCGTTAACACGATGAATCCGAATGGCGACGTCGACAGCAAACGGTCGACCCCCCAGCCAAGCGCCGCTCCGACGGCAACGCCCGCGACCAGCTCCGAGGAAAGACGAAAACCGAGCGCCATCGCCGAAGCTCTGGCCGCACGGTCCCCGCCTTCAGTACCGGATTGATCAGTCTTGCTCCTGCGGCTGTCGCGAATTTCTGACAACCGATGATCGAGACTTCCGAGCCTTGCGGAAAGCGCAGCTTCGTCGGGAGACGAATGATCGCGACTTCCATCTGCGCCGTCGTTGGTGCTTTCAGCCATGCTGCAAACACTAACCGATGCCGCGGATGATGGAAATTGCGCCCGTCCCCGTCAAAAGCCGCGCGGACCATACTTACCGCGTCTAATCAAGTCAAGATTGCGTCGTAACCAGTTATTGCTTTGATTCTGCTGGATTTATTTGGAGATATTCAAGGTCAGAGTGACACAGTGATCGCAGTGCAACAGCTTGCGTGGCATTGAGCGATATTGCGCGGCTTATCCTGCTCTGCTGGGATCACCCAAAGTCTCCCGCTCTCGTGCAGTCAAGGTTCCGCATGCCGCGCCCAATCGATTACTACTTCTCGCTGCAATCACCTTGGGCCTATATCGGCCACAAGCCCTTCGTTCGGCTCGTAAGCATTTACGATCTCAAGGTAAATTACCGACCCGTGCTGCTGGTCGATCTGTTCTCGGAGACCGGCGGGCTGCCGCTCGCGCAGCGCCATCCGGTGCGGCAGCGCTACCGGATGATCGAGTTGCAGCGCTGGCGCGACAAGCGCGGGCTGAATTTCCATCTGCAGCCAGCCAACTGGCCGTTCAACGGTCGTCTGGCTGATGGCGTCGTGATCGCGGCGCTCGAGGTGGGTCTCGACCCCGAGCCGTTTTTGCAACGGGCCTATCCCGCGGTCTGGGAGCTTGAGCTCAACCTTGCCGATCCCGCCACGCTGGTGAAGCTCGCCGACGATGCGGGCTTGCCCGGCCGGCAGCTTGTCGAGCGCTCACCCTCTGATGCGATCAGCGCGGCCTATGAGCAGAATCGCCAGGATGCGCTCAACGCCGGCGTGTTCGGCTCGCCCGGCTATGTGCTCGATGGCGAAGTCTTCTGGGGCCAGGACCGGATCGAATTGCTCGAGGACGCGTTGAAGTCAGGCCGCAAGCCCTATAGCTCTGTGGGCTAGGGGCAGGAATCAGGTTGAGGCGGAGCAAGCCATGCCCATCGCGTCGTCGCTCTCAAAATCGTCCATCGCAATTGTTGCGGCCGTTTTGATCACGAGCGGCGCGGCGACGGCGCAAACCGCGCCCGACACCGAGAACGGCCGCTACGCATTGTCTCCGGCAGGCGACGGCTTCCTGCGGCTCGACACCCGCACCGGCGCGGTGTCGACCTGCACCAATTCCAGCGCCGGCTGGGCCTGTTACATGGTGCCCGACGAGCGCGCGGCGCTGGATGCCGAGATCGGGCGCTTGCAGGCCGACAATGACAATTTGAAGGGCGAACTTGTGGCGCGCACACCGCCGGCCAAGACCGACGAGGCGCTGCCGAAGTCGGATTCGTTGAAGAAGGCCGAGCCGAAGGTCGCCGAGGGCGAGCGCAAGATCGAGATTCCGCTGCCGAGCGACCGCGACATGGATCGCGTGATGTCGTTCGTGGAGCGGGCCTGGCGGCGGCTGATCGAGATGGCCAACCGCGTGCAGCGCGACGTCAATGGCGGCAAGATTTGAGGTGACGCGGCGCTGCTCAAAAGCGTCGTCGCAGCCTCCGCCGTGACGTGTTGAAGGAGCGCAGATGAATTCAGCGAGAACCATGTCGCGCTCGACGCCATCATCGGTCGCTGCGACCAGCATCGTCTCGTCGCGGTTGACGGTGGAAACCTCTGGCGCAGGCTTTACCGACATCACGCGCGAGGTCGTAAAATTCCTGCGCGAAGTGCGTGCCGGCGAGGGCGTGGTAACGCTGTTCATCCGTCACACCTCGGCCTCGCTGACGATCCAGGAAAATGCCGATCCGACGGTGCTGGTCGACCTGATGACGGCGCTCGATCGCGCCGCACCCGAAGACGGCGGCTGGCGCCACGATACCGAAGGTCCCGACGACATGCCGGCGCATATCAAGACCATGCTGACGGCGACCTCGCTGCAGATTCCGGTCCTCGATGATGAAATGGCGCTCGGCACCTGGCAGGGCATCTATCTGATCGAGCATCGCGCCCGTCCGCATCGGCGCGAGATCGTGCTGCAATTCATCGGGGCCACGCACTGACGCGTTCGACCGGCTTTCAATTCGATCTGGCTTCTCAAATGACATCGGCCGCGGATCGCTCCGCGGCCGATGCTGTTTGATCGAGATGTCGACCGATCAGGTCTTGCTGATGTCGACGTCCTTGGTCTCCGGAATGAACAATGCGCCAACCACGACGGTGATTGCCGCGAAGATCACCGGGTACCACAGTCCGGAATAGATATCGCCGGTCGAGGCGGTGATCGCAAACGCGGTCGCCGGCAGCAGGCCGCCGAACCAGCCGTTGCCGATGTGATAGGGCAGCGACATCGAGGTGTAGCGGATCTTGGTCGGGAACAGTTCGACCAGCATCGCTGCGATCGGTCCGTAAACCATGGTGACGTAGAGCACCAGGATGAACAGCAGACCGATGACTGCGGCTACCTGCGGACGGAAGACGTCGAACGGGTTCGACATCTTCACGATGCCGGCGTCACCCGGCTTCGGATAGCCCGCCGCCTGCACCGCCGCTGTTATCGCGGGGTTCGACGTCTTGGCGTCCGTGTAGGGCACTTCCTTGTCGTTGACTGTGATCTTTACCGGCGAGCCGGCCGGGCCTGGCACGGTGGAGTACTTCACCGACGACTGGGCCAGGAAGGCGCGGGCGGTATCGCAAGGCGCCGTGAAGACGCGGGTGCCGACCGGGTTGAACAGATCGCCGCAGCCCGCGGGATCCGCCACCACCTGCACCTTGACCGTCTCATAGGCCTTTTCCAGCGCCGGGTTGGCGTTGGTCGTGATCATGCGGAAGATCGGGAACAGTGTGAGTGCGCCGATCAGGCAGCCCGCCAGGATGATCGGCTTGCGGCCGATCTTGTCCGACAGCGCGCCGAACACCAGGAAAAAGCCGGTGCCGAGCAACAGCGACCAGGCGATCAGGAGGTTGGCGGTGTAGCCGTCGACCTTCAGGATCGATTGCAGGAAGAACAGCGCGTAGAACTGGCCCGTGTACCAGATCACCGCCTGGCCCATCGTCAGGCCGAACAGCGCGAGGATCACGATCTTGGCGTTGCTCCAGGTCGCGAAGGCTTCGGTCAACGGCGCCTTGGAGGCCTTGCCCTCGTCCTTCATGCGCTGGAACACCGGCGATTCATTCAACCGCAGCCGGATCCAGACCGAGATGCCGAGCAGCAGCACCGACACCAGGAACGGAATGCGCCAGCCCCATTCCGCGAAGTCCTTTTCGCCGATGATGGATCGGGTGAACAGAATCACCAGCAGCGACAGGAACAGTCCGAGTGTTGCCGTGGTCTGGATGAACGAGGTGTAGTAGCCACGCTTGCCCTGCGGCGCATGCTCGGCGACATAGGTCGCCGCACCGCCATATTCACCGCCGAGCGCAAGGCCCTGCAACAGGCGCAGCGAGATCAGGATGATCGGCGCCGCGATGCCGATGGTCTTGGCGTTGGGCAACAGGCCGACGATGAAGGTCGACAGACCCATGATCAGGATGGTGACGAGGAAGGTGTATTTGCGGCCGACGATGTCGCCGACCCGGCCGAACACGATCGCGCCGAACGGGCGGACCAGGAAGCCGGCGGCAAAGGCCAGCAGCGCGAAGATATCGCGGGTCGCCGGCGGATAGTCGGAGAAGAACTGCGCGCCGATGATGCCGGCCAGTGAACCGTACAGATAGAAATCGTACCACTCGAAGACGGTGCCGAGCGACGACGCGAGGATGACGAAACGCTCATCCTTGGTCATGCCGGCGGGCCGCGCCGAAGTTGCAGTCATTGTGGACATCTGGATCGCTCCCCCCGAATTATTGCTGCCATGCTCGTTCCCGTCTGCCGGGTTGGGCCCGAATAAGCCCCAAGCTTGAGTTAAAGGGTAACATTGCAGTGAAATGTGCCCCAATAAGACTTTTGGCCTTTTCAGGATCGAACTTATCTTTTGAGGGACGAGCGATATGGAACGCTCCCGGCGTGCGTCTATTGCGGCGCACAAGCTGGGCGGGTTAACTGCGTTGGCATCTGGTATTATCGAGCCCTTGCGTGATACTGCCGCGCGGGCGACAACCGAACGGTGCGGGTTTGTCAAGGCCCGCTTGTGGGACTGAGATGACTGCTGCTGCCAATACTCACCTTGTCATCGCCGACGACCATCCGTTGTTCCGCGATGCGTTGCGCCAGGCGGTGTCGAGCGTCGTGAGTTCGGCCACGATCAGCGAGGCCGGATCGTTCGAGGATCTGACCGCGCTCCTGGAACGGGACTCCGAGGTCGACCTGATCCTGCTCGACCTGAGCATGCCGGGGATCAGCGGCTTCTCCGGCCTGATCTATCTGCGGGCGCAATATCCGGCGATCCCGGTCGTCATCGTCTCTGCCAGCGACGATGCCGGAACCATCCGCCGCTCGCTCGACTTTGGCGCCTCCGGTTTCATCCCGAAGCGCTTCGGCGTCGAGACGCTGCGCGATGCCATCATGAAGGTGATGGAAGGCGACGTCTGGGTTCCGCCGGACACCGATCTGTCGGCTGGCGGCGATCCCGACATGACCCGGCTGCGCGACCGCCTGGTGACACTGACCCCGCAGCAGGTGCGGGTGCTCATGATGCTGTCCGAGGGGCTGCTCAACAAGCAGATCGCCTACGAGCTCGGCGTCTCAGAGGCCACCATCAAGGCCCATGTCTCGGCCATCCTGCAGAAGCTCGGCGTCGAAAGCCGCACCCAAGCCGTGATCGCCGCCGCCAAGATCGCCGGCGGCCAATGGCGCCAGGGCACGCCGTCGAGCTGACGGACATCGCCCGGCCTTTCGTTCCGTCACCCCCCGCAACGGCTTCGCCGTTGTCGCTGAGGAGCGCGCTCTTGCGCGCGTCTCGAAGGGTCGACGGCCACCAGCCGGGCCGTGCATCCTTCGAGGCTCGCTTCGCTCGCACCTCAGGATGACGGGGCAGGTGTGGAATGCGCGGTTTGCGCACTTTGCTGCTACTCCGCCGCCACCATCTGCTGCGTCCGCCACTGTCCGAGCAGAGCGCGGAGCGAGGCCGGTTTGACCGGCTTGTTCAGCACCGCGATGTTTTCCTCGCGCGCGGCGGCGCGCACGGCCGGGCTGCGGTCGGCGGTGATCAGGATCGCCGGGATGCCGTCGCCGAAGCGGCGGCGGATATCGCGGATCGCGGCGACGCCGTTGCCGCGGTCGAGATGGTAGTCGACCAGCACGCCGGTGACGCGGCCGCCGGCGCCCTCGATCGCACTGATCGCGCCGTCGGCATCGAGCACCGCGATCACCTCGGCGTCCCACGCCGTCAGCAGCGTCTTCATGCCGTCGAGAATGGCGGGATCGTTCTCGATGCAGACGATCAGTGAACCGCTCATCGGCGTCTTCGACAGCGGCGTGGCGCTGGTGACGGCGGCGGTGTGATTGACCGCGGTCGCGACCGGCACCGTGACCGAGAATGCCGAGCCGCCGCTCAGATTGGCCGAGATCGCGATGCGGTGATTGAGCACGCGCGCCAGCCGCTCGACGATCGACAGGCCGAGACCGAGGCCGCGGGCGATCCGGGCGCCCTGCTCGAGGCGGTGGAATTCCTTGAAGATCTCGCCGCGCTTCTGCACGGGGATACCGACGCCGGTGTCGAAGATGCTGATCTGCAGCTTGTCGCCGCGGCGGCGGCAGCCGATCAGCACGCGGCCACGCGGGGTATATTTGATGGCGTTGGAGATGAAGTTCTGCAGCAGCCGGCGCAGCAGCGAGCGGTCGGATTCGACCGGCAGCGAGCAGGCCACGAAGCGCAGATCGAGGCCCTTGTCGCGGGCGATCGGCATGAACTCGATCTCCAGCGAGCGCATCAGGTCCGCCATCCGGAAGCTCGTGATCGCCGGCGTCATGGCGCCGGCGTCGAGCCTGGAGATGTCGAGCAGCGCGCCCAGGATATCCTCGATCGCTTCCAGCGAGTCGTCGATGTTCTCGACCAGGCGTGAATCCTCGCCGCCGTTCTGGCGCTCGACCAGGCTCGTGACGTAGAGCCGCGCCGCATTGAGCGGCTGCAGGATGTCGTGGCTGGCAGCCGCCAGGAAGCGCGTCTTGGAGGCGTTGGCGTCTTCAGCGACGCCCTTGGCGAGCGCGAGCTCCGAGTTCAGCCGCGTCAGTTCCTCGGTGCGGTCGCGCACGCGCTTTTCCAGCGTCGCATTGGCGCGCTCCAGCGCCTCGGCGGCCTCGAAGCTCGGCGTGACGTCGGAGAAGGTGATGACGAGCCCGCCGCCCGGCATCCGGTTGGCGCGCACCTCGATCACCAGATGGCGGTCGGTGAAGCGTTCCAGATAGGGCTCGCCCTCGGTGGTGTAGGCGCGCAGCCGCAGCTGCAACAGGCTGTCGCTGTCGCCCGCCGGCGGCGGACTGATCGCCCCCATGAATTCGAGGATCTCGGGCAGCGGGATACCGAGCTGCACCAGATGCTGCGGCAGCCCGAGCAATTCGGAGAACTGGCGGTTGGAACAGATCAGCTGCAAATCGGCGTCGAACACCGCGATGCCCTGGCGCACATGATTGAGCGCGGTCTGCAGGATCTCGCGGTTGAAGTGCAGCGCGGCGTGGGAATCGTCGAGCAGCTTCAGCGCGGCCTTGGCCGACACGGTGCGCCGCTGCAACAGCAGCGACATCACGAGGCGCGAGGACGCGGCCCCGATCGAGGAGGCGATCAACCGCTCGGCATGCTGCAGCAGCTCGAAATCGGCCGGCGCCGAGGTCTGCACCATGATGTTGCGGTCGGCCGCGAACGAGGCGAAGGCCTCGCGGGTGCGGTCGGGACCGAGATATTGCGTCACCGTGCTCTGGATGTCCTGCACCGTGACCGTGGTGCGCCAGCGCCGGAAGCTCGGCGCGATCGGCGCCAGCGCGTTGGGCACGAACACATCGGCCTGCAACAGCTCGATCGCGGACGGCGCGCGCGCCAATGAGAACAGGACATAGGTCAGGATGTTGAGCGCAAGGCTCCACAGCACGCCGTGCAGCAGCGGCGGCAGGTCGGCGCCGAACAAGGCCTGCGGCCGCAGCGCCTCGATCCCGAACGGTCCATGCTGCAGCAGCATCAGGCCGGTGGTCGAGGTCTCCAGGAAGCTCGGGATGAACAGCGTGTAGAGCCATGTCGCGAAGCCGACCAGCATGCCCGCCATGGCGCCGCGCGCGGTAGCGCGCCGCCAGAACAGGCCGCCGAAGAAGGCCGGCGCCAGCTGGGTGATCGCGGCAAACGACAGCAGGCCGATCGCGACCAGCTGGGTGTTGCCGAGCGCGCGATAGTAGAAATACGCCAGCACCATGATGGCGAAGATCGAGAACCGGCGCGCCTTCAGCAGGAAATCGCCGAAATCCTTCTGGCCGGTGCTGATGTCGTCGCTGCGCGGCAGCACCAGCGGCAGCACGATGTCGTTGGAGACCATGATCGAGAGCGCGACGCATTCGACGATCACCATCGCGGTCGCCGCTGACAGCCCGCCGACGAAGACGGCGAGGCTGAGCAGCTGCGAATTGCCCTCGATCGGCAGCGCCAGCACGAACATGTCGGCATCGACCGCGCCGAACGGGAAGATGACGAGGCCCGCGATCGCGATCGGAATCACGAACAAATTGATCGCGACGAGGTAGAGCGGGAACAGCCAGCGCGCCCGGCTGACCTCGGCGCTGGTCGAATTCTCCACCACGCTGACGTGGAACTGGCGCGGCAATAGCATGACCGCGCAGAACGACAGCAGCGTCATGATCAGGAAATTGCCGATCGACGGCACGTATTCGATCGCGCGCACCGCCTCCGGCGTCTTCAGGGCGCGCTCATAGAGCTCGACCGGAGAGAACATCCAGAAGGTGACGAAGGCGCCGGCGGCGATGAAGGCGACCAGCTTGACGATGGATTCGGCGGCGATCGCCAGGATCAGGCCGTGCTGGTGTTCGGTGGCGTCGGTATGACGGGTGCCGAACAGCACCGCGAACACCGCCATCGCCAAGGTCACCATCAGCGCGATGTCGCCGATGATCGGGATTTTCGAGAACGCCTGGTCCTCGCTCAGGATGATCTCCAGCGACGACGCCATCGCTTTCAGCTGCAGCG
Source organism: Bradyrhizobium sp. th-b2 (assembly GCF_000426785.1). Lineage (NCBI taxonomy): Bacteria > Pseudomonadati > Pseudomonadota > Alphaproteobacteria > Hyphomicrobiales > Nitrobacteraceae > Bradyrhizobium > Bradyrhizobium sp. th-b2. The sequence continues at coordinate 246,389 of NZ_AUGA01000007.1, read as the reverse complement.
CGATGTAGGGCACCGAGCCGATGATCGCGATCAGCGCCACGGTGGCCGCGACCGCCTGGCTCTTGCCGTAGCGCGCGGCGATGAAGTCGGCGATCGAGGTGATGTTCTGCGACTTGGCGAGCGCGATCACCCGGCGCAGCAGCGGCGTGCACAGTCCGATCATCACGATCGGGCCGACATAGATCGCCAGGAAGTCGATGCTGGTGCGGGTGGCGAAGCCGACCGAGCCGAAGAAGGTCCAGGAGGTGCAGTAGATCGCCAGCGACAGCGGATAGATCCACTGGCTGGCACGGCCGCGCGCGCCCGGCGACGTCCGGTCGCCGCGGCTGGCAATGAAGAACAACAATCCGATGTAGGCGAACGCCGTGGCGATGACGCCCCAGTCGTGCAGCATCGCTGCCTATCTCCTGTCCCGGCCAAGAACGGGCCGGTTGCCCCGATTATAACGCAAAGGGCCGGCCGCGCATCGCACGACCGGCCCAAATTCGGGGGCGGAGAAGGATAGGGTTACTCGGCGGCCAGCGACTTCTGGCGCAGCGGCAGGCCGAGCCGGTCCCAGACCTGGAGCAGGGCCTCGGCCAGCGCGTCGATCAGGCCGTCGTCATGGTAGGGCGAGGGCGTGATGCGCAGCCGCTCGGTGCCCTTGGCGACCGTCGGATAGTTGATCGGCTGGATGTAGATGCCGTGGTCCTCGAGCAGCAGGTCGGAGGCGCGCTTGCACTTCTCGGGATCGCCGACGAACAGCGGCACGATATGGGTGTCGCTCGACATCACAGGCAGGCCGGCGGCGGTCAGGATCGCCTTGGTGCGGGCGGCGCGGTCCTGGTGCCGCTCGCGCTCCCAGTTCGAGGTCTTCAGATGGCGGATCGCGGCCGTCGCGGCCGAGCAGATCGCCGGCGGCAGCGCGGTCGTGAAGATGAAGCCCGGCGCGTAGGAGCGCACCGCGTCGATGATCTCGGCGCGGCCGGCGATATAGCCGCCGAGGCAGCCGAACGCCTTGGCGAGGGTGCCTTCGAGCACGTCGATCCGGTGCATCACGCCATCACGCTCGGCAATGCCGCCGCCGCGCGGGCCGTACATGCCGACCGCATGCACCTCGTCGACATAGGTCATGGCGCCGTACTTCTCGGCGAGATCGCAGATCTTGGCGAGCGGCGCGACGTCGCCGTCCATCGAATAAAGGCTCTCGCAGACGATCAGCTTCGGCCGGTCGGGGCCGGCGGCGATCAGCAGCTCTTCGAGATGGGCGACGTCGTTGTGGCGGAAGATCTGGCGCTCGCAGCCGGCCTGCCGCACGCCTTCGATCATCGAATTGTGGTTCAGCGCGTCCGACAGGATCAGGCAGTTCGGGATCAGCTTGGCGAGCGTCGAGATGCCGGTCTGGTTCGAGACATAGCCCGAGGTGAACAGCAGCGAAGCTTCCTTGCCGTGGAGGTCGGCGAGCTCGGCCTCAAGCTGCACCAGCGGATGGTGGGTGCCCGCGATGTTGCGGGTACCGCCGGCGCCGGTGCCGACCCGGGTCGCGGTCTCGACCATGGCGCCGACCACCTTGGGGTGCTGGCCCATGCCGAGATAGTCGTTGGAGCACCAGATCACGACGTTGCGGCTGCCTTTCGGCGAATGCCAGGTCGCGTGCGGGAAGCGTCCCGCGATCCGCTCGAGGTCGGCGAACACCCGGTAGCGCCGCTCGTCATGCAGGCGGTTGAGGGCGGTTTGGAAGAACTGGCTGTAATTCATCGGCGAACCCAGAAAGCGGAACCTGACTGGAAAAGCTGCCTCTTCTTAGAGCTTTTCCAGCTCTAATGTCCATGCATTGGCTCACATCTGGGCATGCGCCGCAGTTGGGCAAATTGCCCTAGCGGGGGTCTATCCGCCTTGATTTCGGGCAAATCGCCGGGAGGCGGCATGGCCGCCCCGGAACCGGGCGCTCAGGTCGTCCTGAAGCGCAGCATGCCGTCGGCGGCCATCTCGGCCGTCAGCCGGCCCTCGACCAGCATGTAGTTGACATGGGCAACCAGTTCGCCGGCAGCGAAGCCCATCTGGTGCTCGTCCAGCACGTGCTTGTGGAACACCACCGGCACCAGCTCCTTGGAGGTCTGCGGCACCTCGCGGCAGGCCTCGGCGATCAGCCGGCAGCGCTCCTCATGGTGATCGGCGAGCTGCTTGATCCGGGTCTTCAGCCCGTAGAACGGCACGCCGTGTCCGGGCAGCACCATCACGTCGTAGGGCAAAGTGGTGGTCAGGCTCGCCAGCGACGCCAGATATTCGCCGAGCGAATTCTGCTCGGGCTCGACCGCCCAGACACTGACATTGGGCGAGATCTTACTCAGCACCTGGTCGGCGGACAGGAATAATTTGTCGGCCGCACAATACAGCATCACCTGGTCGAGCGCGTGGCCGCCGCCGGTGATCACCTTGAAGCGCCGCGCGCCGATCACGACCTCGTCGCCATGGGTGAGGCGGTGATAGGACGGCGGCAGCACCGAGACGCGCTTCAGATAGTCCTGGCCGCGGCCGAGCAGCTTCTCCGTCAGGTCCTCGTCCATGCCGTGGCGGCGGAAGAACAGCCGCTGCGCGTTGCGCCGTTCCTCGGTGCCGCGGTTCTGGTGATAGACCGACTGCAGATATTCCACCTGCGACATGAACAGTGGGCAGCCGAAGCGCTCGGTGATCCAGCCGGCGAGACCGACATGATCGGGGTGCGAATGGGTCACGATCAGCCGCGTGACCTTGACGTGCTTCAGCGGTCCCTCGAACAGCGTGGTCCAGGCCGAGATCGATTCCTCATTGCCGAAGCCGGCATCCACCATGGTCCAGCCGTCGCCGTCGGCGAGCAGATAGACGTTCACATGGTTGAGGCGGAACGGCAGCTTCAGCCGCGCCCACAGCACGCCGGGGGCGACCTCCACGACCTGATCGTGGCCGGGATGGTTCTCCCAAGGGTATCGCAATGCCTCCGCCGAGGAGGGCAGGCTGTCGGTCTTCGTATGCATGCTATCGGCTTAGCGGCACATTGCCCGCCGCGCCAGCCGAAAAATCAGATAGTCGTCCGGAGAATGGGGCGGCGAGGCACCCGAATTCCGTAGCCCGGATTGCGATGCGCTTCATCCGGGTTACATCTCTCTCTTCTCCTTCCCCCTGAAAGGGGGAAGGTTGGGATGGGGGGCAGCCGCGGGCGACGCTGCAAGCCGAGAGAGCAGATCCCCACCCGCTTTGCTCTAACGAGCAAAGCGACCTCCCCTTTTCAAGGGGAGGTCAAAGCATGCGTAGCCCGGATGGAGCGAAGCGTAATCCGGGGCCTATTCCTACGCCGCGCGGATGTTCGACAGGAAGCCGTCGATCTCCGAGCGCAGCACGTCGGCCTCGCGGCGCAGCGCGTCGGAGGCGCTCAGCACCTCGCCGGCGGCGGCGCCGGCTTCGGCTGACGCGGTGGAGACGCCGACGATGTTGCTCGACACCTCGCTGGTGCCACCGGCGGCGTGCTGGATGTTGCGGGCGATCTCACGGGTCGCCGCGCCCTGTTCCTCGACGGCGGCGGCGATCGCGGTGGTGACGTCGTTGATCTCGCCGATTGTGCTCGAGATGTTGCGGATCGCGGAAACCGCCGTGGTCGTCACCTCCTGCATGCTGACGATCTGCTGGCGGATTTCCTCGGTCGCCTTCGCGGTCTGGCTGGCGAGGTTCTTGACCTCGGAGGCGACCACGGCAAAGCCGCGGCCGGCCTCGCCGGCGCGCGCCGCCTCGATGGTGGCGTTGAGCGCCAGCAGGTTGGTCTGCGAGGCGATGGTCTGGATCAGGTCGACCACGACGCTAATCCGCGCGGCGTTGTCGGCAAGGCCCTGCATGGTGCTGTCGGTGGCGCTGGCTTCCTCGACCGCCTTGCGGGCGATTTCCGCCGAGGTGACCACCTGGCGGCCGATCTCCGAGATCGACGACGACAGCTCCTCGGTGCCGGCCGACACCGTCTGCACGTTGACCGAGGTCTCCTCGGCGGCCGAGGCCACCGCATTGACCATTGCGCTCGACTGGTCGGCGGTTGCCGACATGCTCTGCGCGGTCGACTGCATCGAGTTCGCCGCGGTCTGCAGGCTGCCGAGCGCGCTGCGGACATTGGACTCGAAGGTGACGATCTGCGCTTCCATGCGCGTGGTGCGCTCCGCCTTGGCGGTGCGGTCCTTGTTCTGGTTTGCCGTGAGCTCGCGGCCCTCGATCATGCTCTCGCGGAACACCTGCAGCGCGTCGGCCATCACAGCGATCTCGTCGCGCTGCCGGCTCTGCGGGATCTCGGTGTCGAGGTCGCCGTCGGACAACAGCTGCATCGAACGCTGCAGGCCGCGGATCCGGCGCAGGATGTTGCGCCCGACATAGAGCCAGACGAACAGGAACGAGCCGACCAGCGTCAGCGCGCCGAGCGCGATCATCACCATGGTCGCGAGCGAGATCTGCTGCCGCGCCTGGAAGGTCGAGGTGTCGGTCTCCTTCTGCACGGCCTCGACCAGCTGCTGCACGCTGATGCCGAGCCCGACATTGAGCTTGCGCGTTTCTTCCAAAATGGTCTGGCCGTAATCGATCGCGTCGAGCTCCTTCTGGCGGATCTTGAACACGCCGGTCTTGCCCTCGCCGAGCACGAGCAGCTTCTGCGCCGTGTCGCGCACCGCGACGATCGCCGGATTGTTCGGCAGGTCCTCGAGGTTGGACTTGATGCGTTCGCGCCCGTTCTTGAACTCGGCCTCGATCGCATCGAGCGTCTCGCTGGAATTGGCCGACAGCGCGGCGGTCATGTCGGCGGCCATCAGATTGCCGGCGGAGAGCACGTTGCTGATCTGGCCGACAGTGCGGGCCGCCTCGGTGGCATCATCGGCGGACACGTCGGCGGCGCCGAGGATGGCGTTGAGTCTCGTTTGGGCGTCGAGCATCGCGGGGCTCGCGGCGGAGACGAAGACCGCCTGCGCCTTGCGCAGCGCATTGTACTGCTTGTCGCGCAGCGCGCCGACTTCGAGCCGCTCGCGCGCCGCCGAGATCAGGCTATTGGTGGCCTCGTCGGTGTTCTTGACGTTCTCCTGCAGCGCGCTGACCACGGATTTGTCGGCGCCGAGCTCGATGATCTCGCCGAGCTTGGCGCGGGTCGCCTGCGCGACCTCCTTCACCTTCTTGCTGCGATCGTTGAGTGCATCCTCGCTCTGCACGGCGAGCAGGCCGGGACCTTGCGCCGCCAGCGAGGCGCTCTGCGCTGACAGTTGCAGGCTTGCGGCAAGCCGCGGGATGTCGCGGCCGCTGAGATCGGTCATGGTGCCGCCGAGCTGATGCAGCACGATGCCGGCGCCTGCGCTGATCACAAGCGCCATGCCCGCGATCACGGCGAATGCCGCGAACAGGCTGCCCCTGACGCCCATCTGCGGCAGGCGGATGTGCTTGAGATTGAGTTTGCCGAGCTTGAACCGAAACGCCATTGCCCCCGTGCCCCCTGGCCCACTACCCCTGGCCACTACTCTTGGATGTTTCCCCGGCGCGGGAGTATCGGTGCGGCGGGTTAACAAAATCGGGAAAATTGCGACGATCCGCCGGATTTTTCAGGGCGGCGGTGCGCGAGCACTCTCCTAGTTCGCTGTGCGGAATCGATGCACGCGACCGGACGCAAAAAGGCCGGCGCGAGCCGGCCTTTCCACTATTGGTTGTGGGGCGTGGTCTCAGTAACGCGCGTAGCCGGGGCCGCCGAGGTTGCCGAGATTGAAGCGGTAGTTGAGGCCGGCCTTCACCGTGTGCTCGTCATTGTGGAAGCTGCCGAACGGCACCAGCGCGGCCGGCGCGGTGAAGCGGCTGTCGCCGAAGTCGTAGTACTGGTACTCGACCTTGGCCGACCAGTTCGGCGCGAACATGTATTCGGCGCCGCCGCCGATCGTCCAGCCGTTGCTGTGATTGTCGGTGAGCGCGAAGCCGACCGGCGCGCCGCCAAGCGTCACGGACTCGTTGTTGTCGGAGTAGGCGTAGCCGCCCTTCACATAGATCAGGCCCGGGCCCCAGGTGTAGCCGACGCGGCCGGTGATCGATGCGATGCCGCGCTGGTTGTTGTTGTAGACATAGCCGCCGGGGAAGATCGCGTTGAGCTGGTGGTTGCCGACCCAGGAATACTGGCCTTCGAGGCCGATCACCCACATCGGCGACAGCTGCCAGTCGTAACCGCCCTGCACGCCGCCCATGAAGCGGGCGCTGGAGTCCGACAGCGCGAGGCCGTTGAACGTGTTGTTCTGGGAAAACACGCCGCCGAGATGGCCGCCGAGATAGAAGCCGGTCCAGTTGTAGAGCGGAGCGGCGTAAACGGGCGCGGGCGCCTTCTGGTAATAGCCGCGGTTGAGGTCGGCGGCCTGAGCGGTGGCGCTCAAGGCTGCGACAGCGGCTGCGGTTGCAAGCAGGATCTTCTTCATGTGGTCAGTCTCCGGACAAGTCGTGGAGGCGCAGCGACATGGCGCCGTCCATGGCCGGCGAGATAGACAGCATTTGAATAAAATGCTGTCACCGGAAGACCGCCCGGCGCGTTAAGTCGCAGGCTTTGCGGCGAAACGTTTTGTTGTGCCTAACGAACGCTTAAGCCGGAATCAAGGAAGGCTTAACGCGGCGCGTGCGACGCCCGCCCGCCGTCAATCAAGCCGCTTGCTAACCAAGTCGCTTGCGCACGTCGTCGCGCATCTGCTCGCGGAACGCTTGACGGCGCGCGGCGCGGTCTTTGACGGGGACGTCGTGGCGATCGAAGACGTCGAACTTCTCCAGGATCGGATAGTGCTCGCTCGCCATCGCCAGCACGCGCAGCAGCGCGGCGACCTTCGGGGTCGGGCCGGTGACCTCCCATTTGCGGAGCTTCTCGGCGCCGCCGGCGGCCGGCAACCCGCACAGCTTCGCCATGTCGGCCGCCGTCAGCTCGCGGCCAAGCGCCTCGCCGAGGTGTTTACGCAATTTCTTCAGTTCTGGGCCGGTCACGCTTTAAGTCCGCTCCGCGATCGCAAAGTGTGAAGTGAGTCACATGACGTGCTCGGGGTGCGGGCTATACGCCGCGCATGCGACTTTCTAAAGGAAACCATCATGCACGCCATCATCGAGAGCCTCAGCCCCGAACACGGACACATCGATTGGAAATGGGTCGGCAGTGTGTTCGCGTTCTACATCGTGCTGACGATCGGCGGCGTGGGCCTGCTGCTCGCGCATTGATCCAGCGAACCCGACGAGGGCACTTTCTGCCGTAGACAGTCCTCAGTTGCCGAGGGGCGACGTCAATTTTCTCTTGACGGAACCGAGGGTTCGCCGAAGCCAAGTATAGGCAAAGCGCTTGATGGACATGTTGGCCAAGCTCTGTTGATCCATGGCTAGCCGTTGGAAGTCCGTGGCCAACCTTTGGTGGTCAGTGGCCAGCCTTTCGTAGGCGTTGGCCAGCCCTTGATGGTCTTCTATCAGCTTGTTGTAGACGGGGAGAACATGTTCTTCCAGATATCGGCCGCGTGCGGTCAGCTCCAGTCCGCGCGTGCTGATGGCGAGTTCCAGGGGGTCGAGCGCCCCGGGAATCGCATTGCGCGCAAGCTCAACCCGTTGCGCTTCGTCGTCGACGACTTTGTCAAATTGCTCGACCATTCGCTTGAAAGTCCACGCCGGAGACAGCGCGACTTCGTGAAACGCACGATCGATGATCGATTGCGCCTTCGAAGGATTTCGTATGACCGAGACCACCTCCGCCATGTTGCTGTGGTCGCGGTTGAGCGGGACATAATGATCCCACGGCTTTACCGCACCTGAATAGTCACCTTCATAGAGGATCATCAGAGTACGAAGCGCGGCAGCTTCGAAAATGCGGGGAGAAACCACCCGGATAACGATCTTGCCGTCGTCGTCTCCCAGAAATTTCTGTCTCACCACCTCGTGGGACACATCGGGATTTTCGGCGCAGAAGCGTTCCACCTGGATTTGGGCGTCCCCGGTGAAATCGATGAAACTGACCCCGCTCTCCGTCCCCAAAACGGCCTTCGAGCTCGCGATGAAGTCAACCCAGGAGCCGCCGTAGATTCGGGACGTTTCGCTCGTGTCGATGTCGCAGACCAGATTGTACTGAGCTGCATCAGCGGCAAATCTGTCGGCTATTCGCCATTTTTCCTCGGCGAAGTATCCGTACCAAGGCGGAGCCTTGCGTGCGCGATACGAAACGTCGAGCGGACGTTCCGAATAATTCGGCACGTCCATCGACAACAGATGCTCGGGTACAAATCCCGTCAAAGTATGCTCGAAACGTACCTTGTCGAAGAACGTGTCCCGATAGATTTTTCTGGTGACGTCCGAGTTCGTAACGGTAAAAATCGCTCCGATCTGCAGATCGGCCAATGCAGCATTTTGACGATCGATAAATCGATATTCGTCTTGAATGAACGCGACCTTGACCCCTTTGAAGCGCCTGATCTTGTCACGGAGCGAGGCGGGAACATGGTTCTCCATCGAGATCACGACGGAATAGTGAAATACCAGGCAGTCAAAGGCATCCAGATCTGGTCCGATCGCATCGAACGCCAGCGGATCCACGATCGTATATTTATGCTGACTGTATTGGCGAAACGCTCGGATATGGTCCGATACCGTATTGGTTCTCAGGGCTGCTGCGGCGCACAGCAGCAGAATGTTGTAGCGGGGGGATTGCACTCTGGTTTCTCGTCGTGGTGATCAAGCAGTTGGACGTGAATAATCTGATTCTCTCAACTTCCGCGCGGTCTCCGCTCACCAAATTTGCGAACTTGACATTCGCTCTCGCTGGTGCCTCCCGGGCGCCACGCTGGTGCGAGCCAAGTTCCTGAGGTTTGAAGTTCCGCTGGGCTCGGGTGCTCGCTTACCAGACATTCAGCGCGTCCTTGGCATGCAACCCATGCAAGCGCAACCGAGGGGCGATAGCAAGCCCAATTGCCCGTGCGGGATGATGGTCTGCATTGCGTGGATGCCAGCGCTCACTTCGCGGTCTCCGCCAATGATCTGACGCACCATGCCGTCGTGCATCTGCTCACGAAATGCCTGGCGGCGCGCGGCGGATAGTACCGGCCAATTTTTACAGTATAGCGCACCCGGGAACTGCTCTCCAGGTGGATCAGGCCGCTGACAAGTCTCAGCCGGCAATGGACATGAGGAGGCAAGGGCGTGTCGAAGAGCGTGAGGTTTTTGGGTGGATGGGTCGGTGGTGTCGCAGTTTGAATTTTATTGGGATAGCAAAGCGAGCCAGCCCGCCTCAGAACTGGAGTAGCACGCGGAACATGCTGCGTCCGAAATGTGCCTCGAAGGCGAACAGCGCGTAGAACTCCGCGATGCGCGGCCGCCTATCCGGCGGCAACCGTGCGAGGGAGGCATCGCTCGATGACCTGTCCGGCGGATCGTCGATGCAATCGGGATGGCCATCCGGCCGCCCCACGAAATGCGCGAGTTCGTGGATGAGCGTGCCGATCTGCAGGTCGCTCGACGCGAAGAAATAGACCGGCGCGATCACCACCGCATCCGCCCGCAGCGTGGCGGATGTGCCATTCGTCCGGTCGAGCTGAACGGTCTCGCCGCGCATGGTGACGCCGTTCGAAATCGCGAGCGCTAGCGTGCGGGATTCCGCCATCTCGTTAAAGGAGAGCGTAAACGGGAACTTAATGAAAGTCGTAGCGGGACTCAGGGCGGCGACCGAGAGCTCGCGATCGATGGCGCGAAAGGTGCGCTCGATCAGCACAAAATCCGGCGGCGGCGGATCGCTGAGCAGAACCGCGAAGTGTTTGCGCACGAGCGTCTGGGCCGGAGATTCGATTGTGCCCATTACTTTCGCCGCGGTCAGCGTGCGCAGCGCGCTCTTCACGCAGGCCCGCGAGATGGGCAAGGTGTCTTCGAACATCTGCTCCATCATCTCATCCGTGACGGTGAAGGTCGGAGCCGGCGGCGCAACCTGGCCGACACCGCTGCGGGGCGCGAGCGATCTCGATGATCCGCTCGCCAGGATTGGCAACGAGGCGCGTAAAATGCGATTGAGCGCCTGAATCGTCGGCCCGTTCGGGTCGATGCGGAAATCGACGAAACTGATGTTCTGCTTCTGGAACCTGCCGATCGCCGCGCGCGTCAACGGGCCCATCAAGCCATCCGTTGCGAGGCGTGGCGTCGGGCCGCCCTGACTGGTGCCGACCGCATTCAGTGCCTGCTGGATGGTGAGAACATCGTTGCGGACGTTGGCCCCGCCCTGCCCCACGGAACGGCCGACCACGACGGGCAAGGCGACCTGATTATCCGGTTCGACGCGGGGAGCGGTCGCGCGGCAGCTCTGATCAAAACAGTAGCAACGCAAGCGTCCCATTGGCTGTGCCCCAAGGCGATGCCGGCCCAGTTCTCAAGTCGAACTGCACCGGCTCTACCGGTCTACACAAATTCGCCTGCAAGTCCATGTGGCAACTTTGCTCGACTTGAGCTTGTCGTGCTGGCGGGTGCGTAGCGCAGTCTGCCGCGTGCTCAGGGCGGCCGACGCGGTGTAGTCGAAGCCGCGCCGGAAGCAGGCGACAAGGCCGCCGTCGCCGCAACCCAGCGCCTATTTTCCCTCTGTAATGAGGAAGTCGACAAACACTTCTGCGAACGGGAAGGTCGGTCGAAAAAGAAGAATTCGCCCTCCGCGTTCATCTTCAAATCGATCAGTCGAGACGATGTATATCGTCCGACGTCTGACTCAGCCGATTGAGGACGACGGCGAATGAAGCGCATTTCCGAAGCCGAAGACCGATGGTCTATCGCGAAAATCCGCCCCCGCCGATGCGGAGCAAGTTTCGTTCCGCGGCGCCCCTTCGGGCCGGCTTGATCGTGGGTGTGTCTAGCAGATCAACCAGGCAAAACGGTTGTCGCCGGATAAGAATGGCGGCTCGTGGTCGTCGAGGCGCCCCGCGATGATCGACTCTATGTCCGCGAAGTAGCTTTCGTCGGGTGACCAAACCTGTTTTTGTGGCGACGGTTGGTGGCAAGCAAGCGGGATTAGTGTTGCAATTGCAAGAGGATCTAGGCCTCTCAATAGGATAGGTGGTGCTGCCAGACAGGATTGAACTGTCGACCTCTCCATTACCAATGGAGTGCTCTACCACTGAGCTACGGCAGCATGCCCGGGAAAAATTGAATCGGCCCCAAGGGCCCGTCCAAGCGGGCGGTTCTTGCCACAGGCCTCCCCTTCGCGCAAGCGAAACAGCGTCCCTGCTGCCCGTGAAATCGGCAGAAATTGGCGTTCCTCGCCGGCGATTCCGACCAATCCGGCCGATTTCGGCCGGATTGGGTTCCCGATCGGTCGAAAAGCTCCTGATTCTGTCGCGCGCCGAATCATGCCATCGAGCACAACTGGCCGACCGGGCAGGGTGCGCCGGCGTCGGCCATTGTCTATGCTGGCCTCTTGCTAGAGGCGTCGGCAGTTCGAGAGTTTTGCAATGACGGGCGATCACGACAAGGGCGGCGGGCAGGCCGGGGCCCGCGTGAAGGATTCACGACAGGATCGTCTCAAGCTGGCGCTGCGCGAAAACCTGAAGCGGCGGAAGTCGCAGGCGCGCGGTCGCGAGGATGTGGCTTCCGAACCGGGCCATGGCTCTTTAGATCGTGGCTCGCTAGATGACGCCGGTGGAAACGAGCCGCGCCGTTAACCCGGCTCGTGTGTTGCAAGAACGTGTGTTGCAAGAAGAAGCGGGTCGCCGACATGGCTGTAGATGAGACGACGATCGATCGGCTGAACGCAACCGCTTACGCCTTTCCGCGCCATGAGCAGACCTTTCCGACCCTGACGGCGCATGAGATCGAGCGGATGCGTCGCTTCGGCGAGCCGCGGTCGTTTGGGGATGGCGAGGCGCTGTTCGAAACCGGCAAGCCGGGGCCCGGCATGTTCGTCGTGCTGTCGGGCTCAATCGCGATCACCCAGCGCGACGGCCTCGGCCATGTCACGCCTGTGATCGACCAGGGGCCCGGCCAATTCCTCGCCGAGATCGGCCAGCTTTCCGGCCGCCCCGCGCTGGTCGACGGCCATGCCGACGGTGTTGTCGAGACCTTGCTGCTGCCGCCGGAGCGGCTGCGCGCGCTTTTGGTCGCCGAGGCCGACCTCGGCGAGCGCATCATGCGCGCGCTGATCCTGCGCCGGGTCAGCTTGATCCAGGGCGGCGCCGGCGGGCCGGTGCTGATCGGCCCTGCGTCTGTCGGCAACATGGCGCAGCTGCAGAATTTCCTGGCGCGCAACGGCCAGCCGCACCACTTCCTCGACCCCGAGACCGACAAGGACGCTGCCGACCTCGTCGCGCGCTATTCGCCGACGCGCGCCGAGCTGCCGCTGGTGGTCTGTCCGAACGGCACGGTGCTCCGCAATCCGTCCGAGACCGCGCTTGCGATGGCGCTCGGCATGATCGGCAACAGCGCGCATGACAAGCTCTACGATGTCGCCGTGGTCGGCAGCGGCCCGGCCGGGCTTGCCACCGCGGTCTATGCGGCCTCGGAAGGGTTGTCGGTCGCGGTGTTCGATTCCCGCGCCTTCGGCGGCCAGGCCGGCGCCAGCATGCGGATCGAAAATTATCTGGGCTTCCCGACCGGCATCTCCGGCCAGGCGCTCGCCGGGCGCGCCTTCAACCAGGCGCAGAAATTCGGCGCCGAGATGCTGATCCCGGTCTCCATCAAATCGCTCGACTGCACGAAGGCGTCGGGCGCGTTCGCGCTCGCCACCGGATGCGGGCACACGTTGCGCGCCAGGTCGGTGGTGGTGGCGAGCGGCGCGCGCTATCGCCGGCCTGCGATCGACAATCTCGAGAGCTATGAGGGCCGCGGCGTCTGGTACTGGGCCTCGCCGATCGAGGCGCGGCTCTGCGCCAACCAGGACGTCGTGCTGGTCGGCGGCGGCAACTCCGCAGGCCAGGCGGCGGTGTTCCTGTCGGCGCATGCCCGCAGGGTCAACATGATGATCCGCGGCGGCGGGCTCGGGGCCAGCATGTCGCGCTACCTGATCGAGCGCATCGAGGCGACGCCGAACATCGAACTGATGTTCAACACCGAGGTGATCGGCCTCGACGGCGCAGAGACGCTGGAGCGCGTGCGCTGGCGCAGCCGGCTCGCGCCCGACGAGTTCACCATGGATATCCGCAATCTGTTTTTGTTCGTCGGCGCCGATCCCGCCACCAGCTGGCTCGAGGGTTGCGGGGTGCTGGTCGACCGCGGCGGCTTCGTGATGACCGGCGAGAGCGGCGAGGGCGCGCGCGCCGTGCCGCTGCTCGAGACCACGGTGCCCGGCGTGTTCGCGGTCGGCGACGTCCGCTCCGGATCGGTCAAGCGCGTCGGCGGCGCGATCGGCGAGGGCGCCCAGGTCGTCGCCGCCCTGCACGGCTATCTCGCCGATGCGGGCAGTCCGTCGCTGTAGGGAATGATCGATGCGACACCATCCCCGTCCTCCTGAGGAGCCGCGCAGCGGCGTCTCGAAGGATATACGGCACGCCTGTGGCCGGTTCATCCATCGAGGCTCGCTCCGCTCGCACCTCAGGATGACGGGCTAAATAGGCGCACGAGGCAAGAGGGCCAAAAATGTCAAAAGGCTGCACCCACATCACCGGCATACAGGACGTCACGCCGAGCGCGCTCGGCTGCGAGGAGTGCCTGAAGAGCGGTAGCCGCTGGCTGCATTTGCGGATCTGCCGGAGCTGCGGCCATGTCGGCTGCTGCGACGACTCGCCGAACCGGCATGCCACCGCGCATTTCCACGCCACCGGCCATCCCGTGATCGAGGGCTACGATCCGCCGGAAGGCTGGGGCTGGTGCTATGTCGACGAGGTGCTGTTCGATCTGTCGAAGCGCAAGACGCCGCATAACGGGCCGATCCCGCGCTATGATTGATTCAATGTCTCACCAGGCGCACGTGCCGCGTGGTGCGACATCGGTTGCGAACATTTTCGGCAACAGGCGGCGTCGGCGAATTGTCATGAGATGCCGGTCATCCTGCCATCGAACCGTGTAGCAATTTTCGAGGATGCATCGTAACGTGGCGCGGGTCTCAACGGGGAGTGCGCCATATGACGACGTTGGTGCTTGTGCACGTCATTATCAGCCTGATTGCAATCGTCGCCGGTGTGATCGTGATGTTCGGCCTGCTCGGCTCGCGGGCGATGCCCGGGCTGACCGCGATCTTCCTCGTGCTCACGATCCTGACCAATGCCACCGGGTTTTTGATCCCGCCGCTGGTGACCGAGAAGCTGCTGCCGTCCCACATCATCGGCGGGCTTTCGCTGGTGCTGCTCGCGATCGCCTGCATCGCGCTGTATGCGATGCAGCTCAGAGGCGCCTGGCGGCCGATCTATGTCGTGACCGCGATGGTCTCGCTCTATCTCAACGTCTTCGTGCTGGTGATCCAGAGCTTCCTCAAGGTGCCGGCGCTGCAGGCGCTGGCGCCGGCCGTGCCGCCGAACCCGCCGTCCGGGCCGGTATTTGCGGTGGTGCAGGGCATCGTGCTGGTGTTCTTCGCCGTGGTGATCATCGGCGCCTGGCGCCGGTTCAGGCCGGTCACGTTCGCCTGATCCGGGGCGGATGACATCGTCGCAAAGTGACGTACAGCATAGAAGATGATGTGCGATGGCGCGTCCGCGACGTGCCGTCGTCCGAGGTCCGTTCACCCCTAGCGCGTCCGGACCAAAGGATCAGCAACAAGAGGAGCAATCAAATGCCCACCATCACCACCAAAGACGGCGTCGACATCTTCTACAAGGATTGGGGTTCAGGCCAGCCGATCGTGTTCAGCCATGGCTGGCCCCTGTCGTCGGACGATTGGGACGCGCAGATGCTGTTCTTCGTGGGTCACGGCTTTCGCGTCGTTGCCCATGACCGCCGCGGCCACGGCCGCTCCGCCCAGGTCGGCGACGGCCATGACATGGACCACTATGCCGACGACCTCGCTTCCGTCACCGCGCATCTCGATTTGAAGAACGCCGTCCATGTCGGCCATTCCACCGGCGGCGGCGAGGTCGTGCACTACATCGCGCGCCACGGCGAGAGCCGGGTGGCGAAGGCGGCGATCCTGAGCGCGGTGCCGCCCTTGATGCTGCAGACGGCAGCTAATCCCGGCGGCCTGCCCAAGTCGGTGTTCGACGGCCTGCAGGCGCAACTTGCGGCCAACCGCTCGCAGTTCTACCGCGATCTGCCGGCCGGGCCGTTCTATGGCTACAACCGGCCCGGCGCGAAGCCGTCGGAGGCCGTGATCCAGAACTGGTGGCGGCAGGGCATGATGGGCGGCGCCAAGGCGCATTACGACGGCATCGTCGCGTTCTCGCAGACCGACTTCACCGAGGACTTGAAGAAGATCAACGTACCGGTGCTGGTGATGCATGGCGACGACGACCAGATCGTGCCCTACGCCGATTCCGGCCCGCTCTCGGCCAAGCTTCTGAAGAACGGCACGTTGAAGACCTACAAGGGCTTTCCGCACGGCATGCCGACCACGGAAGCCGAGACCATCAACAAGGATCTGCTGGCGTTCATTAGGGGGTGAGGCTGAGGGCCGCGCGTGCTGGCGAGCGTCGCAATTGGACGTTCTCAACGGCACTGACGTGAGGAAGCCACCAGCGGCAGGGTTCCCTCCCCCCTTGCGGGGGAGGGTTAGGGAGAGGGGTCCACACGACGCGCTCTCTCAATTGCCGTTCGACTAGTCGCAAGCAAGATTGGGATGGCGGTCGCTTCGTCGATCATCTCGCCCGGGGCCGCCCCGCTCCCCAACCCTCCCCCGTCGCAAGTCGGGCCTGCCCGACTTGCGCAAATAAATGATGCGCAACCGGGGTAAACCCCGGTTGCGTGGGGGAGGGAGCCTGATCAGTGTGCTCACCTTACGTTTTCGCGAGCTCCACAAAGAACGTGAGAGCGGCGAGAAACATCACTCGAAAATCGCGCGGATCGCGGCGAAGATGCGCTTGGCGAGCAGTTCCGGCTTCTCGCGGGCGCCGTCGGCGGCCCAGAGATCGCCGCCGACGCGCATCGCGCCGGTGGTGATCATTGCGACCAGCCGGGCCTTCATCCGGTCGGCCTTGTTGCCGGCGCGCTTGAGCAAGGCGTCGGCGAGCTCGCGCTCGAGCTTCTCGTACTTCACCTGATCGCGGGCCTGCAGCGCCGGATTGTCGCGCTTGAGCCGTGCCAGTGCGACCGCCTCGCGCGGATCGAGCTGCCGCACCATCTCGGCGATCGCGTTCTCCGCGGCCTGCAGCATCGACTCTGCGGCCGGGCGCGCCGCGACCGCTGCGATCAGCGCCGTGCTGCCGTCCTCCTGCCAGGCGAACACGACGTCTTCCTTCGATGCGAAATAGTGAAAGAAGGTGCGGCGCGAGATATCAGCTGCGGCGACGATGTCGTCGAGCGTGGTCGCCTCGAAGCCGCGCTCAAGAAACAGCGCCATCGCCGCCCGGGTCAGCCGTTCCCTTGTTTCCCGCCGCTTGCGCGCGCGCAGGCCGGACGTCACCGTGGGCGGCGCCGAATTCCCGTTGGACTGCCGCGGCTTGGCGGATTTGCGCGCGGGCGCAGAGCGTTTCAAATTTTTCACCTCTTGCAAAAATGCACTTAGTGCACATTTCATCGGAGTGCGGCTGGAACCCGCAAGACCGACAACAACCGTCAGCACCGATTCGTGTCGCAAGGAGATATAAGCATGACCGGCTGGAGCACTGCAGACATTCCGCGGCAGCGCGGCAGGACGGCCGTGATAACAGGCGCAACCGGCGGGCTCGGCTACGAGACCGCGCTCGCGCTGGCGCGTGCCGGCGCCAATGTCGTGCTGACCGGCCGCAACGGCGCCAAGGGGCAGGACGCGCTGGCGCGGATCCGCGCGCAGCTCCCCGATGCCGCGGTCACCTATGAAACGCTCGACCTCGCGAGCCTCGCATCGGTCGCCGATTTCGCCGCGCGCTTTGCCGCCAGCCACGATGCGCTCGATCTGTTGATCAACAATGCCGCCGTGATGGCTCTGCCGAAACGGCAGGTCACGTCAGACGGCTTCGGGATGCAGTTCGGCACCAACTATCTCGGCCACTACGCGCTGACCGCGCATCTGTTGCCGCAGCTTCGCCGCGGCCAAAACACCCGCGTCGTCAATCTGTCGAGTCTCGCCCATCGCAGCGGCGCGATCAGTTTCGCCGATCTGCAGTCGCAGCGCGCCTATGTGCCGTGGCGTGCCTACTGCCAGTCGAAGCTGGCGATGCTGATGTTTGCGCTCGAGCTGCAGCGTCGCAGCGCGCGCAATGGCTGGGGGATCATGAGCAATGCCGCGCATCCCGGCTATGCGCGCACCGAACTGATCCCGAACGGACCCGGCACCGACAGCCTGTCGTGGCGGCTCGGCAGATATCTGCAGCCCTTGATGAGCCATTCGGCGGCCGCGGGCGCGCTGCCGACGCTGTTCGCGGCGACCTCGCCGGCGGCCGAGCCCGGCGGCTATTACGGGCCCGACTGGTTCTATGAATTGAAGGGACCGCCGGTGCCAGCGCGGATCATGCCGCACGCCAGGGACACCGTGGTGGCGGAGCAGCTCTGGGATGTCTCAGCAATGCTGACCGGTGTATCGTTCGATCAGGTCGCCACCGCCGCCTGAGCGTGATCGGGCGGCAACGCGGCATCGAGGGGCAATCGAGATGAAAATCATCCTGTTCGGCGCGACCGGCATGGTCGGGCAGGGCGTGCTGCGCGAGTGCCTGCTTGATGGCGGCGTCGAGCGGGTGCTCGCGGTCGGGCGCAGCCCGACCGGGCAGCGCGATGCCAAGCTCGTCGAGTTGACCTGCGACAATTTCACCGATTACAGCGCGATCGAGCCGCAGCTTGCGGGCTATGACGCCTGCTTCTTCTGCCTCGGCGTCTCCTCGATCGGCATGGACGAGGCGCGCTACCGCCACCTCACCTACGACATCACGCTGGCTGCGGCGACGACGCTGGCGCGGCTCAATTCCGGCATGGTGTTCACCTATGTCACCGGACGCGGCACCGATTCCACCGAGCAGGGCTCGCTGATGTGGGCGCGGGTCAAAGGCAAGACCGAGAACGACCTGCTGAAACTACCGTTCAAGGCCGCCTACATGTTCCGCCCCGCCGGCATCCAGCCGCTGCACGGCGTGCGCTCCAAGACGCCCTGGGTGCAGGCGATCTATCTCGCGACCTCGCCGCTGCTGTCGGCTCTGGTCCGGCTCGCCCCCGCCTACATGACGACGTCGGAACAGCTCGGCCGCGCCATGCTCAAGGTCGCCCGCGACGGCTACCCCTGGCCGGTGCTTGAGAGTGAGGACATCAACAGCCTCTGAGGCGTGCCGAAGGCCCGGGTTCCCTTGAGCGGGATTCCTTGGGCCACGTGGGTACCCTCGGGGTCTCAAGGCGTTATAACTACCGCATGTCCCCACCTGCTCCCCTGAAACTGATCGCCCTCGATGCCGATGACCTCGCGGTGATCTCCGCCCATGTGCAGGACGCCCGCGTCCTGCCCGCCGACATCGTCTGGCGCCAGGACGAGAAACGCCTGGTGGTCGGCCTGAACCGGCTCGACTGGGAGCAGACCCTGTCCGGCGGCGCCTGCTCGCGCCGGCTGATCGCCGCGCTCAGGTTCGACCGGGTGCTGGCATGCAAGTCGCGCAATATCGACCTGGAGGCCCCGGAGGCTAGCCTGGAACTGCTCGGGATCGAATTCCATGCCTCCGACCCGCCGGGCGGCAGCGCGCTCCTGATGTTCGGGCAAGGCGCGGCGCTGCGGCTCGATGTCGAGTGCCTGGAGTGCGAATTGACCGATCTCGGCACGGATGATCTCGGGGTGGCGGCGGGGTAAATATGCCGTCGTCCCGGCGAAGGCCGGGACCCATAACCACAAATGCCATTTGTTATGGGACGCTGGGGGTCCCACCCTGCTCCAGCAGCAGGCTTCTGGGGTAATGGGTCCCGGCCTTCGCCGGGACGACGGACGACGGTGGGATTGCGTGTCTGCCAAGGGTTGACGGCCATTATCCGCCGCGCCATTGAGCAGGGACCCAGAGTCCTCTTCAGAAAGCCGCCATGCCCGTTCGCCTGGACCGACAGAGCGCCGATTTCGACCAGCGTTTCCGCGACTTCCTGGCGGCGAAGCGCGAGGTGTCGGCTGACGTCGAGCGCGCCACCCGCGCCATCGTCGACGACGTGGCGGCCCGCGGCGATACGGCGCTGCTCGAGGCGACCAAAAAATTCGACCGGCTCGACATCGACGCTGCCGGCCTGCGCATCACCGCCGCTGAAATCGACGCCGCGGTCGCCGCGTGCGACCCCACGACGGTCGAGGCGCTGAAATTCGCGCGCGACCGGATCGAGACCTTCCATCGCCGTCAGCTGCCGAAGGACGAGCGCTTTACCGATGCCGCGGGCGTCGAGCTCGGCTGGCGCTGGAGCGCGGTTGATGCGGTCGGGCTCTACGTGCCTGGCGGCACCGCCGCCTATCCGTCCTCGGTGCTGATGAACGCGGTGCCGGCCAAGGTCGCCGGCGTGCCGCGGGTGGTGATGGTGGTGCCGGCGCCGGACGGCAAGCTCAACCCGCTGGTGCTGGCGGCAGCAGGTCTCGGCGGCGTCTCGGAGATCTACCGCGTCGGCGGCGCCCAGGCGGTGGCCGCGCTCGCCTATGGCACCGCGACGATCGCGCCGGTCGCCAAGATCGTCGGCCCCGGCAACGCCTATGTCGCCGCCGCCAAGCGGCTGGTGTTCGGCAAGGTCGGCATCGACATGATCGCCGGGCCCTCCGAGGTGCTTGTGATCGCCGACGCGACCTCCAACGCCGACTGGATCGCGGCCGATCTGCTGGCGCAGGCCGAGCATGATGTCAGCGCGCAGTCGATCCTGATCACCGACAGTGCCCGGCTCGCCGCCGATGTCGAGCGCGCGGTCGAGGCACAGTTGGCGACGCTGCCGCGTGCGGCGATCGCGCGCGCCTCGTGGGACGATTTCGGTGCGATCATCATGGTCGCAGAGCTCGACGACGCGGTGGAACTCGCCAACGCGATCGCGGCCGAGCATCTGGAGATCATGACCGCGGATGCCGAGGGCCTGTCGAAGCAGGTTCGCAACGCCGGGGCGATCTTCCTCGGGGCCCATACGCCGGAGGCGATCGGCGATTATGTCGGCGGCTCCAACCACGTGCTGCCGACCGCGCGCTCGGCGCGGTTCTCCTCCGGCCTCGGGGTGCTTGACTTCATGAAGCGAACCTCGATCCTGCGGTGCGGGCCGGATCAGCTTCGTGCGCTCGGGCCCGCCGCGATGACGCTCGGCCAGGCCGAGGGTCTTGATGCCCATTCACGTTCCGTCGGATTGCGCCTCAACCTCTCATGAACAAGCCACCAGACGACGAGGATTCCAACAATCGCATCGTCGCGGTGACGCTCGACGAGGAATCGATCGGCCGTTCCGGGCCCGACATCGAGCATGAGCGCGCGATCGCGATCTACGACCTGGTCGAGCAGAATCTGTTTGCACCGGAAGGCGGCGCCGGGCCGGGGCCCTACACCCTGCACATCGCGATCACCGGCAACCGGCTGATGTTCGACATCCGCAAGGAGGACGGCGCGCCGGTGGTCGCGCATCTCTTGTCGCTGACGCCGTTCCGCCGCGTCGTGAAGGACTACTTCATGATCTGCGACAGCTATTATCAGGCAATCCGGACCGCTACGCCGGACAAGATCGAGGCGATCGACATGGGCCGCCGCGGCATCCATGACGAAGGCTCGCGCACGCTGCAGGAGCGGCTCAAGGGCAAGGTGCGCGTCGATTTCGAGACCGCGCGGCGGCTGTTCACACTGATCACTGTGCTGCACTGGAAGGGTGAAGGCGCATGATCCCGAAAAGTGGGTACCGGTTTTCGGATCAGATCATGCGCAAAAACATGAGGCGCATGATGTCGGTGTCGGCCCCTCGACCGAAAGCCTGATCGCATGGCAGCGCCGCGCGCGCGCAACCCGCAGGCCGTGCTGTTCGCATGCGGCCTCAACAGCGTGCGCTCGCCGATGGCCGAAAGCCTGCTGCAGCAGATGTTTCCGCAAGGCCTCTATGTCCGCTCGGCCGGCGTGCGCAAGGGCGAGCTCGATCCGTTCGCGATCGCCGTGATGGCGGAGCTCGGCCAGGACATCTCCACCCACAAGCCGCAAACCTTCGAGGAGCTCGAGGACTGGGAAGGCCTGAACTTCGACCTGATCATCACGCTGGCGCCGGAGGCCCACCACAGGGCGCTCGACCTCACCCGCACGCTCGCCGCCGATGTCGAGTACTGGCCGACGGTGGACCCGACCGGCACCGAGGGGACGCGCGAGCAGAAGCTCGCCGCCTATCGCGAGGTCTGCGATGGCCTGTTGCTGCGCATCCGCCGCCGTTTTGCCAAGGCCGGCGCCGCGAACGAATGATTGCCCGATAGTCGCGAGCCGCCCCGCACACCCGGTTCGCCTCTCCCCTTGTGGGAGAGGTCGGAATTCAAGCGACAGCTTGAATTCCGGGTGAGGGGTTCAGGTCTGTCGGCGAGCGGAAGTCCCACGAGAGACCGAAACCCCTCACCCGGATTGCATCTGTCGATGCAATCCGGCCTCTCCCACAAGGGGAGAATTCATAGTCCATAACAGTCCACCGCGATCCACACGCATATACTAAATCATTGTAATTGCTGAAATTATATCTATTAGGCTACAATCGGCTCCATGCCTATCCACCCCCATCGTGAGGACACTTTCGGGGACACTCGGGGAAATCCATGGCTCGCCGCACACGCTCTGCATCACTCGAAAACCGCACCAATCGCCTGAAGCTCGCGACGCGCAAGAAGCCGTACACGGCGTTGATCGCGCCCGGCATCTTCCTCGCGTACCGCCGCAACGGTGGCCCTGGCACATGGAGCGTGAAGTGCAATGGCTGGCTGAAGCGGTTCGCGCTTGCCGACGACCACGAGGACGCAAACGGCAACAGCGTCATGAGCTATTGGGAAGCGTTGGAGCACGCCAAGAAATTGGCGCGTGCTGGTGAAGGTAACAGCGAGCAGCCGATCAGTGTCGCCGAAGCGATCGACGGTTACGAGGCCGATCTCGAAACGCGCGACAGCAGCAAGTACAACGCCACGCTGGTCCGCCGCCACTTGGGTGCGCTGGCGAACAAGACCGTTACGCTCCTCACTGAACGCGAACTGCGCGATTGGCGCGCCGGACTGATCAAGAAGGGTCTGAAGCCTTCCAGTGCCGACCGCATCGCTCGTTCTCTCAAGGCGGCGCTGGCTTTGGCAGCAAGCAATGACAAACGTATCATCAATGCTGCGAACTGGAAGAACGCACTGAAGAAGCTGCCCGATAGCGAGAACGCACGCAACGTTATCCTGCGGGAGCAAACCGTGCTCACCCTGGTGCGCGCCTCCTACGAGGTGAGCCATGACTACGGTATCATGATTGACGTTCTTGCCGAGACTGGCGCGCGCGAAAGCCAAGTGCTGCGGCTCCACGTCGAGGATTTGCAAGACAGCAATGCGGCCGCGCCTGGGCTAATGATGCCACGTAGCCGCAAAGGTAAGAGCCGCAAGGCTGAACACCGCCGGTTGCCGATCTCGCCACGCTTGGCGACGTTGTTGCGGCAGCAGGCGAAGGGCAAGGCCGAGCATGATCGACTGATCGACCGCATTCCAAAGCTGTCTGGTCGGTTTCGACCTGTCGTCAAGCGACTTGGCCTTCGCTCGGAAATCACGCCGTATGCTCTGCGACATTCGTCGATCGTTCGTCAATTACTGAACGGCCTGCCCACGCGCGTTGTCGCCGGAAACCATGACACCAGCGTCATCATGATTGAGCGAAACTATTCGCGGTTCATCATCGGCGACATGACTGAAGAGATCACGCGCAAAACACTCCCCGATCTCGGGAGTGCGCCGCGCTCATCACCGGTTCTTCCTTTTGAGCGGTTGGTCTCATGATGCGCTTTCAACCACTGCTTTCCTGCGGCCCAAACCGGTGATTGTTGTCGATCATTGTCTGCCTGCATTGGTTGATCGGCTACCGCTAACACGAACCGTTGGCTAACTCATCAAGCCGTTGGATAAGTGGCTTCTCAAACTGGGATGACGTGTCAACATTGCTCCGACGTATCTGTATGAGCGCGGAGAATAGAGAATGGCACGCCCCGAAGTCACCGGCCGCAAGCCGATCAATTCCAACGCATCGGTCGATGCCGACGCATACAGCGTTGACGAGTTCTGCGCTCGTCATCGCATCAGCCCGCAACTCTTCTACAAGCTGAAGCCCCAGGGCTTGATGCCCGCGACGTTCAACGTCGGCACGCGAGTGTTGATCTCGCGCGAGGCTGCCGCGGCTTGGCGTCGTGCGCGCGAGGACGCGGCGCAGATGACCGAGAGCATCGCGTAGTCGCAGAAAAGGCGGCCCGGCAGCCGCCTCATCTCAATTCTCTCAAAGGACATTTCGAAATGTATCTCACCGATAGCAGCGCTGGCGCGTCTGCGCAAGACCACCCGACCGGCTCGACGGTCATCGGCCCCATCGAGTTTCTGAAGACGCTGTTCGCCTACACCACTGGGCCGATCTACACTTGCACGTTCACCAACGAGCACAAGCGCGGCGCCGAGCGCCGCCTCATTGGCCGCAAGCCCGGCGAGATCACCAGCTTCATCAAGAAGTGGGACGGGCCGGGGCGCGGTCTTTTCTTCTGCATCGCCACGCAGAAGGAAGGATCGCAGAAGCGCAACAAGGAGAACTGCCACGAGATCGGCTTCCTCCACGTTGACATCGACTTCAAGCATGTCGATCTGCTGGGCGCTGATCCGCTCGCCGATGTGTTGCGGCATCTGGGGCGCCTTCGCCATCGGCCGAGCATCACCGTGGCGTCGGGCGGCGGCGTGCATGCTTATTGGCGCCTCACGGAACCTATGGATACCCAGTCCGAAATCGATCGCATCGAAGCGGTCCTGCGGCAGCTTGCGGACATCGTCGCCGGTGACCTTGCGGTCTGCGAAGTCTCACGCGTCATGCGGCTCCCCGGCTCGCACAATACCAAGAATGGCGGGTGGAAGGAGGTCAAGGTCACTGACTTCCACCCCGAGCGCCAGTACGAATTCGACGACATCGAGGAATGGCTCAGCGAACAGTCGCCGGTCATGCTCCGCCGCAATCGTGCGTACGCGCGGACGGCGGGAGAACATGTGGCTGTGGAGCCACAAACCGCGTCCGGCGAGGCCGACTTCTTCGCTGAGTACGCGAAGCGCGAGGGCTTCAAGCCGCGCATCAACGTCGAGCAGCGGTTGCGCAACATGATGTACATGGCCGGTGGCGAGAATTCGATCCACGTCACACAACGCTCGGTGACCGCGTCGCTCCTGAACGATGGCGTGGACATCGATGCCGTGATCGAGCGAGTGCTCATCGCCACGCGGGCGGCCGCAGGCGAGTACGGCGCGCGTTGGAATTGGCGCCGCGAAGAGCGCAAGGTCCGACATATGTGCGAGACCTGGGTGAAGAAGCGCTCGCGCCGCAACTACAAGCGCCGGGAGGTCCGGTGATGGACAAGATCATGGATCGCGGCACCACGATGGGCGGCCCCGACAACGTGGTGGAGTTCCCGCGCGCCGTTGGGGTCGCCAAGGGTGAACTGCATGTCGTGATCGGCAACGCGGTGCTTGCGCGCATGCGCGCAAGCGGCGAGGCGTTGATCAACGCCGATAAGTGTACCTGGCTCTATTCGGGCGGCATCTGGGAGATGCGGACCGACATCAAAGCGTGGTTGGGGGTTCGTATCGAGGAGGCGTGCGAGGGCATGGGCGTCACGAATACCAACGCGCTGACCTCGGAAGCCTGTAACCGCATTTTGCGGCGCCCTGAGCTTTGGCGCGATGATGACATCCCCTGGGATCAGCACGGAAAGATTCCGACGCGATCGGGCTTGATCGATCCGCGTACGGGCAAGTTGGAGGCCGCGCGGCCTGATCACTACTGCACCTGGTGCATCGAGGTCGATTACGATCCCGATGCGACGTGCCGCTGGTGGGAGACGATGATGACCGACATGTTCGGCGATCGTGATCCGGTCGAGCAAGCGGCGCTGATCGGCATCGTGCAGGAACTGGTGGGCGCCGCGCTAATCGACAAGAAGCCGCGCGCGTTGTCGAAGGCATGCGTGTTTTGGGGCATTCAGAACCGCGCCAAGTCGGGGCTGCTCGACGTTGTCGCGGGACTGTTCGGCGGCAATCCGATCGCGGCATCGCTGCCGTCGATCGAGGGCAATCATGGGCTGATGCCGTTCGCGCGACGCGCGCCTTGGGTGCTCCACGAGGCTTTCAGCGGGCAATGGCACTTGTCCGCGACGGTCAAATCAATCGTCACGGCCGAACCCGTGCAGATCAACGTCAAGAATGGCCCGATGCTCAGCCAGATCGTCCGCGCGCCCATCTTCTGGGCCACGAATTTTCAGCCGCAGTTCAAGGAGAGCACGCGCGCGATCGTCGAGCGCATGATCGTCATCGAAGTGACGCGGGCCTTCGTGGAAGGTCAACCGATCGGCGCTGCGGCCGAGGCGATCAGCCGGGGCTACAGCAAGCCCGGCGAATTCGTCGTGGCGACCGAGATGCCCGGCGTTCTCAATTGGGCCATGGCCGGCCTGCGGCGGGCGCTGGCGCGGGGTTCGATCGCGACCACCGAAGGCATCAAGGAGACCGCCGAGACAATCCACAAGGACAGCAACCTCGTGGCGGGGTTCCTTGACGACTGCATCGAATACGATCCGCTCGGCCGCGTGCGGGTGTCGGATTTCTGTTTGGCGCACAGCGCATGGTGGCTTGACTTGAAGGGGGAAGATCGGCGGTTGCCGTCTAACGAAGCCGTCGGCAAGGCGCTGAAGTCCATTGGTGATCCGCGCATTGGTATTCACCGGGTCGAATTGCGAGAGAGCGGCAATCGTTATTATTGCGGGTTGTGCTCAACCAGCTCGGCCTTCAGTTCCACAAGACCGCCTATCAGAGCGCCTTGTTCGAAGGCAAGACTGCTCGTGCAACGGACCCGTCGCAAGAGGTGAATAGCCTCATCCCGGCGTCCTGGGGCGATCGACCGAGTATCGTTGCGATGCGCGAGCAGCACAACGCGACGGTCATGAATGACCGGAGCGACGATCGGGGCGATGCGTCGGTCACTGACCAATAACCCGAATGAGCTGAATGGAGCTGTTGTCGGTCATCAGTCCGGTCACGACCTCAAATATCTAATTGTATTGGGCTTTTCGATGACGATGACCGTCATGACCGTTTCACCTCCATTATCTGGAAAGCTGAAGAGAGTGGACAGTCGGAGCGTTTAGCAGAGCGAAAATAGGGTTCTAGAGAGAAGAGAGAGTTTCGGGTCAGTCGGGTCATCGGTCATCGCGGCCGCGGGCGGTCGCCGCCGTATCATTGGAGTGTGAAAGAATGGCAATTGCAAATCTCCGCGAATTGAAGCGTGTCGTGTCGTCGCAAGAGACGGCGCCAGTGCATGATGTCGCGAAGGCGATTGGCATCAAGCTGCGGCTCGCTGATCAGAATGAAAACGACGCCGCCAACCATCGCAGGGAAGCGGGCGAAATGCTCGTCACGCTGCGCGCGCGCGTCGAGGCCGACAATCAAAGCTGGAAGCAATTCGTTTACGACTACTTCGACCGCCCCTGCGCCGAGCTGGAAAAGCTCATGACGCATGTGCCGAAGAGCGTCGTTGCCAAGGCGGCGATCGAGGCGACGCCGCACAAGTCCGATCGCGCCATCGCAGCGGAAACCGGCGTTGGCAAAGACACTATCCGCCGCGCGCGTGGCCAACTGGCGCAAACTGCGCCAGTTGAGAAGCGCGTCGGCCAGGACGGCAAGGCTCGCAAGGCGCCCGAGTTCAAGCAGTCTTCGGAAACTCCGGCTGGGTCGCATTTGCCGAAACCGAAGGCGATCAACATGGACGTGATCAAGCAGGCGGGCGCGTTCCATATCGAGCTGACGAACTACACCCAAGAGTTCTGCGCACGTGTGAAGTCATGGCGCCCGGAACATCAGATCGATGACGAGAGCCATTACTGCGTCGTGCAGGCTCTTGAGATGGCGTCGATGCGCCTTCAGCGAGCCGCCCAAGACATTGATGATCGGTGATCAAATCGTGCCGAAGGCGAGGTTCGGCGCGAATTGGGCAGTAGTCACAAGCCTTGCCGAACCCCACCCCCTCTTGAGGGGTGTGGGTGGTGGTAAGGCGGGAGATCGAAATCAGTGGTTCGGCAAAATCGGTCGGGTCCTTGGGAACGGCCCCGCCTATGCGGGTCGCGCGTGCGGTCCCGGTATGACCAGTCCCAGCATTTTCCAAGACCTACAACAACGACAGGGAGTTTGGATGTGAAACTGATTTCGGCGTTCGGGGCCGCCGACATGCTGGAACTTGACCGGCAAACCGTGCGCCGCGCCTTGCGCCATGTCCGGCCGGACGGGCACGAGAATAAGCAGCCCCGTTGGCGCCTGAAGACGATTATCGGCGCCGTCGATCGACACCTCGGGCGCAATAGCGGTGCCGTTGTGCCCACTGCGACCGGCGTCCTGAGCGATCTCTTTGAGGCGTTCGATATCGGCTGTAGGGGGCTCGACGGCTTGCCGGACCTCGAAGCTCGGCGCCGTGAGGCCCAACGGCTGATGGCCGCGCTGGTCGAGCTTGACGCCGCTATGCGCGCCGATGCGCGCGCGCGTCGTGAGGACGAACTGCGGGCTTCCTTGCGTTGTGACGAACACTTCCGGCTCGCGATGCGCAACTTCGAAAGGCCGTGCGAATGGACGCTGGATGAATGCTGGGCCGTCCTGGCTGAGGTTGAGTAATGGCCGACAGCCCGAAATCGCTGGCTGCCGAGCTTGACCGGCTCATCGTCGAAGTGGGACAGCTCGCCGAGCGCGCGAGACAATTCGACAGCGAAGGCAGCGTTGTTGCCCGCATACTCCGTGGTGAGCTGTTGAATTTGGAACAGGCTGCCGACATTGCTGAGTGCTCAGACGAAAAAATCCGCAAGCAGTGCGAGCTGACGGCCGGAACGAAACGCCCGCTTGGGATCAAATTTGCGAACCGATGGATGGTAGGTAAATTGGAACTGCTCGACGATCTTGAGCAGGGCAAGCTCGACCGCCGCCGTGGTCCGCATGCGCGTCAGCGCGCTGAGAACCGGGCGCAAAAATATGAGGGATGGGCGCGGCCACAGGAGCCGCCTGCGATGCCCACGCGTGCAACAACACCCGATGGCTCCGAAGCACCATCAGATGCGGCCTAACCTAACGTCCTGTCCTGAGATGATGGGTTCAACCTTCACTCAGGACAGGAGCCTACCAATGACTTGCACCTGCTATTGCTTGCTCGTACTGACCGCGATCGTCGTTTCGCTGTCATCCGTCCATTCGATGCTAAATCGACCAACACCAGCTGGTTTGGTTTCCCATCTAACGGTCCTTCCTGAGAGTGTGGCAAGTGTGCCGGAAGCAAACTTGAACAGCGCTTTTCCGGAACTTTCGTTGCCAGCAGGCTTGCCGTCCTTCATGACAGCGGCCCCTTTACCTTCGGTGATTTGGGTGACCGCGAGCCCCCCGGCCGCTCGGACAGTCCCCCCGCCGGACAGATAGGTTCCTTGAGGGCCATCCCATTCACTGGTCGAAGTCCCTGAGTAGACTGCGCCTTTCACCAGGCCATCCACACCAGAGCAAGAATATTGGACGCCAGTGATCCGATGCCCATCCTTGTCACCGATGGGTTCTTGGCTTACCGCGCCGACGACGTTGCATTCATATCGGCCGACCGTTTCCGCGAGCGCAAATCCGCTTGCGCCGATTGAGCCTAGGGCGGAGCAGACAGCAGTAATGATGATACGCTTGTCCATTGAAGTCTCCTAAAAATGAATTTGCCAGCACACCGATGGATCGAGTGCCGTAGGATCACCAAAGAATAACTTGATTTATTGAGGCTAATGCCCGCCGTTGGCACTGAGGCTGCCGCTACAAATAATTGGGGACTTCGGCACGTCCGTCTGGCAGCTCCAAGTAATATTACCACCATACACCTCCGGGAAGGGGACCGGAAGGAGGGGTTCTCGATAATCCTGAGCAGTGCATGAAGCAGACCGCAACGCCCCTTGGACGCAGCATTGGCACACGCCACAAAAAGCCGTTCACCATGTGGCGTGCGCCACAACTCCGGTCTCTGCAAATCGCCTTGCGGCCGGTAAATTGTGGCATGGCATTCCTCCGACGAAAATCCCCCATGGAAAAACTCGAAGCCGAACTGGGCTCGCTGCGTGCGCGCGCCGAGACGGCTGAACAGCCGCCACGCCACCGCCGACGCGGCGTTTGTTGACGCCAAGTCGAAGTTGCAGCGTCACAACATCGAAGCTGATCTTGATGCCGACGACAGGGCTCGCGCGAAGTTGGAGGCGTCGCTCGCCGCCTGCGCGGTGACGCGCGACGGCTACGCCGATGCGCTCACGGAGGTGCGGGCGAAGATCGCAAGCGCCGAACAGACGCTTGCAGACGAACGGTCCGCCGGTGAACGTAAAGCCGCGAGCGAAAATCTGGCACGTGATCTCGATGCCATTGAGCGGGCGCTGCCGGACTATCTGGCGGCTGGTCGGCACCTGGCCGACGCTTTTGAGAAGATCCACTTTCATTTCGAGAGCGGCGCAATGGCGCGTTTTGTAGGCAACGCGGCGGCGCAGGTCGAGGTCGCTGCGGGGTTCGCAATCGCCGAACTGCGATCGATGGTGGGCGCGATCCGCGAAGGCGCTGCGGCCATTCCGACGCGAAAGCCGGAGCCCGCCAAGGTCACGATGTCCGAACCCACGGTCACGATCGGCCCGGCGCACATCTCGCCGGTTATGGTCACTGATCCGCTTGCGTCCGCCAACTTTCAGGTGATCGACCGCAGCGCCGAAGCGCGCACGATCGAGCTTGAGGTGCCTCGAACATGAAGTCAGCACCTCCTGGTTGGCGACCGGATCAGATCGTCACACGCATCGATGGTTGGGTCATCGATCCTGAAGACGAGAATCGCATCCCGGCCGCCGTGGCCGAGATGATCGCCCGCGCCATGCCGCAGTCCGGGGGGCCCCCCCCCGTCGCCGCGACCCGTGCGCGCATGATCGCACGGCAAAAAAAGGTGCTCGGCTATGTCTGAGGAAGTTCCGGCTGAGGAAGGACCAGCGACCTTTCTCGCCAATACGGAGGCCGCTGTCGAGGTCGGGCTGGTGGCCGATCACGGCGGCGGCCTCGATGTGGAAGTCGATGACTACGATCGCTTGCTCGTGTCGCTCGGTCGTACAATCGACGACGACGAGCGGATCGCTACCCACGAAGCGGGGCACGCGGTCTGCGCGCGCTTGCTGGGGCACGAGGTCGGCGGAGTGACTGTGAACCCGGACGCGGTCCGTGGCTCTGAGGGGCTGTGCTGGGGCGTTGGTCATTCAGAGGCGTTCGCGGAAGATCGCGGTGCCTCCGACGTTCGGAACGTGCTTAGCTCGATTATGCCGCAGGCGGGCGACGATCGCCGCCCCATGGCCGATGTCTTTGGCAGTGTCTACACGCAGTGTATCGAGTTTATGGCCGGTAGCGCGGCGGAGCGCATGGTGCTCGACGGCGAGCCCGCTACGCCTGTTGATGACCTGTGCCAGGCGCGTGAACTGGCGTCGTTGATTTGCGCCAGCGGGGAGGCGATTGATGCCTTTATCGCGCACTGTGATTTGGCGGCGCGCGATCTGCTGATGCCTTACGGCGATGTCGTTATGGCGTTGTCGGTGGTCTTGCGCATCAAGCGGACATTGGATGGTGCGGAGATCGATCAGATCATCCGGGATGTGGAGACGCGGAAGGCGTTGGCTGTCGAACATCGGCGTCGGGCTGACTGGCGCAAGAGCGAACTGGCGGCGAGCCGGTTTCGCGCGGAGTGTGACCATCTCAACGCCGCGCCGCCGTCACATAATGCTCAAGATTAGGTGGCTTGATCGGCGAGTGCTTGATCGGAAGGCGCGGCGGATGTACCTGCGCCCGATGATCTCGAAAGGCCCCGCGTGCGAGCGCTGGGGCCTTTTGCTTTCTGACAGGAAGCAAGCGGAAAGCAGCCAAGCTGATCGAACCGGCCAAGTTTGCTGGGATACGAAGCTCAATGCTCGACTGTTAGCTCTCGGGCACCCCTGCCAGTCGCATGGCTTCGGTTAGACGATTGCGGAAGGCCACAACGGACGGGTGATCGCTCTGTGAACCTTCACGGAAGCGGCAGATGGTGAAGTGCGGGTTGATCGCCAACCCTGCTTTTGCTGCTGAGTTCGCCTCCTCCAGCGATCCGAGCAGCGCCAATGCGGCGGCGAGAAAAAAGTACACCATCGGGTAATTTCGGTTGGCTTCCACGCTGCGACGAAACCAACCGAGCGCTTCAATATCCTCGCCAATCTGCAACTTCGCGATACCAACCCACATGAGCCACCGGTATGCGAAAACATCGCGTGGCGAAAGGCGAAATGCTTCGTTCACATGAGCTTCAGTCTCGGCTCCGCGACCCGTCAGATACTTCGCGTTGCCGATTTGCGCGTGAACCTCCGCCAAATTGCGATCCAACTCCAATGCTCTCTCGCACTCGGCTACGCCTTGAACGGCGCGTTTCGTTGCGATGAGTAAGGCTCCAAGGACCGCATGAGCCAACGCGTAATTCGGAGCGAGACGTAGCGCGCTTATCAAGGCCGCCTCCGCTCTCGCGAGAAGCCCGGCTCTGTCGTCACTCATGTAGTTTGCGCCTGCGATTAAATCGACAATGGCTGTGCCAACCACAGCGTCTGCATTTTTAGGATCAAGCGACAAAGCACGTTCAAAATTGCTGCGTGCCGGGGCCAGATATTCAGGTGCCCACCCTTTGTTGATCAATGCTCTGCCTTGAAAACACAACTCCATTGAAGTCGGATGCAGAGATCGCTCTGATCTCTTGGCTTCCTGCTCAGTGAGTTGAGCTTCCAGTTCGTTTGCGAGCCTCGATACGATTTCGTCCTGTACTTCGAACAAATCAACCACGGGCTTATCAAATCGCTCCGCCCATAAATGGTTACCGGTCTCGGTATCGACTAGCTGTACATTCACTCGAATGCGATGTCGGCTGCGCTGCACAGACCCTTCGAGTACGTAGCGGACGTTCAGCTCGCGGCCGACCCTCTTAACGTCAAGCGCTTGCCCTTTGTAGGTGAATGCGGTGTGCCTGCCGATCACGAACGAGCCGCGAATGCGCGATAGATCGGTCGTCAGGCTCTCGGTTACACCGTCAACGAAGTATTCTTGCGACGGGTCGCGGCTGAGGTTGGTGAATGGAAGTACGACGACGGAAAGACGAGGTGGCGAGAACGATATCCCGCCTGCGGTTTCAGACAACCTAGTCAAACCGAGTGAGTTGTCTCTAGCAATCGCGTAAGCATGAACCGGGCGCGCGATGTTCTTCAGCGATTGCTCACCCAAGTCAATGAATTCAACCTCTGTTTTGCCATGAAGTTGATCGTAGACAGAAGACGAAACGCAGACGCCGCCCGGCTCAGAGATGCTTTCAAGACGAGCTGCGATATTGACGCCGTCTCCGAAGATGTCGTGTGGTTCGACGATTACATCGCCGATATTGATGCCTACACGAAAAGCGATACGACGATCTTCCGCATCGGTTCTTGTAAGTTCATGGATACGGGCCTGAAACCGCAATGCAGCTCGAACCGCTTCGACCGCGCTTGAAAACTCTGCCAAGAACCCGTCTCCGGTGTTCTTCACAATACGGCCGCCGTGATCGGAAATCGCGGGTCTGACTTCGTTCGCGAGCAGTGCGCTCAGCTTGGCGTGCGTGGTCTCTTCGTCATCGTGCATGAGGCGCGAATAGCCGGCGACGTCAGCGGCCATTATCGCCGACAGCCTGCGCTCTATCCGACCTGGCCCCTCTTGCACCATGATCCTGAAATCCAGAGGAGATCAACTGTACGACGGACTGGCTGCCCCGCCAACCGCTCTGAGGAAGGTAGGTGCTCCGTGGGTCTGTCGATTGGCTGTCGGCCGGACGGCAGCCTGGCGCAGCGCTAGGAACGGTCGATAATCCGTAAGCGTTACGCCCGAGCTAGAAGGGCACTTGGTCGGCGCGAGGAGGTTTGTCGCAATGTCGGATGAAAGCTCAGACTGCACCTATTGCTACGCCCGAGCAGCGAATAGACCGGGCATCGGAAGCAATTCGACGGATGGCCGAAGACGACACGTTGCAACATTTGCCGCAGCATGATCGGTGGCTGCATTATTTGAAGGGAGCGACCCGGTCAGCTCCCCTTCAATCACTTGCTGTCGCGTTCTTGCTTGGTGCGTTGCTCACTCGTCGATAGTCTGAAATCAGTGTGACACACACTAATGGCCGAGTGTATTTATTCCGGTCGTTCAATGACGTTGCTCACGTCAGGCTCATCAATCCCATCGGTCCGATTGCATTCGCAAGGCATGCCCGCGCCGCACTGACAGCCACGTGGCTCTGCGGTCCACGGTAGATGTGGATGGCTCTCGCACACCCACCCCAAGCCAAAGCAGATCGGACAGCTCTGTTTGGTCATTCTTGCGGTTTGTCGGAAAGGCCCAGCTCCTTGCGGACGGCGGCCGCAGAGTTGCCGACCTTATCGATGGCCTTCTGAAGATCGTCCTTAGAAACACCAAGCGCGTGGGTCCAATACTTCACTTCGTAGGGCTCGTGCATGTTGATCTTCGAGCGATCTGGCTGTACGCGGTTGGTTAAATTGTCCGGCATTCCCTCGTCCTTCAGAAGTAGACGCGACCGATCCCTTGGTAAGAGGATCAGGTCAGGTGTGAACCGTCACGGCGGCAACGTCGCCGCCCCAATGCGGGTTCCTACTTGTGTTTTGACAGACCCTTGAACGAACTGGCCCGGAGCAACCCCTCCGACGTGATGTCTCGGTACTCGACATCCGCGAAGAACTTCGGCTCCACCCAGGTTGCCTTCGGCTTTGTTACCGGCTTAGTGAGCTTCGACTTCGGACTAACAACCGTGTCGAGCTGCTTACGGATTTGGCCGGAGACAGTCCGTGACCAGCCGGTGCCCACCTTGCCCATGTAGACCAACTCCCGGCCTTCCTGCTTGCCGAGATAGAGCGCGGCAACGCCGGTCGGGTCCTTTACGAAACCGATTACCGGGAATTTCTCGCGTTGAACCGCCTTGACCTTGAGCCAGCCGTCATTGCGGTCCGAGCGATAGGGCGCATCGGCCTTCTTGGAGACCACCCCTTCGTAGTTCAGCTTGCTCGCGTGCTCGAAGAATTCTTGGCCGTCGCCTTCAAGGTGCTCGCTGTACAAGAGCGGCGGTGCGAGTTTGCAGGCATCGAACAGACCACGCAACATCGACTTGCGCTCGATCTGCGGCAGCTTCCGCAGGTCGTGTCCATCAAGCCAAAGAAGATCGAAAGCGTAGTAGAGCAAGCGATCCTGCCGACCTCTTGCAAGGTCGGCTTGCAGTTCGCTGAAATTCGTTCGGCCCCCATGAACAACGACGACTTCACCGTCGACGATCGCTTGGCGGGGGATGTCGAAGGCCCTAGTGATGGCAGAGAACCGTTTGGTCCAGTCAAGTCCGTTGCGGGTGTACGCTTTAGCTTTCCCTTGGTTCAGGTGAAGTTGAACCCGATAGCCATCGTATTTGATCTCGTGGAGGTAGCCGGATTTGGGCGCTTTGCTCCGGAGCGTGGCGAGTTGCGGCCTAATGAAGCCCGGCATCTCGATGCCTTGGGGACGCTTAACCATACTCAACTCAAAACTAACTTAGGACAATGACGGACCAGTATAATGCGGTTTTATTGGTGATCCATGCTGGACGATGATTTCAATAAAGAGCGGGCAATATTGATCCGCGATCTTGCCGATCGCGCGGTTGATCCGTTCATCAAGCAGCGTTTGCTGGCGCTCTCGGTACGGTATGAGGCACCAGTCTTGGCTACGACCGTGACGCCCGTGTTCATCGGCAAGCAACGCATTTCTGAAAACGAGCGTGGCTGACGGCGGTCCGACATATTGACTTGACTTGCCGTTCGCGCTTTGTTCTTATGCGGCTCATCATCAGCCAGAGCGACCTATGCCCACACTCGAATTCCTCCGTTCGGAGATCGAGCGCATGCGCGTGCAAGTCAGCCGCCAGCGCAAAGAAATCCTTCAGCTTAAGAGAGCCGGCATCCCGACCAGCTCGGCCGAAGCGCTGCTGCAACGGATGCTCGACAAGATCGACGGGCTCTGTGCTGACCGAGATCGCATGAAGGCGGCGCTGCCGAAGCCGAAGGGCAAGGTTCTCGGAGGCCGGAAATGGTGAGAGAGCGCCCGCAGTGGTTCGATGATTGCGAAGACCCGCCGCCATTCATCAGGGCGCTAAGCAAAGTCCGGCAACTCTCTGCTCGTGAAGGCTGGTGCTATCAGCATGTTCAAGCGATCCAGGTTGCTATTGATCAATACGCAGAAGCGGCTCTCGGCAACCGCGAATTCTTTTTGAACCGGCCTTACAGTATCGGTCCAACGAGGAAGGGCCATGTCCTGTAGGGGAGACCTGTAGTGCATTTAAAGGGCATCGTTTGCTATCTATGGTCTTCGATCCCTCACGTGTCTTCATGTTTGCTCATCGGAGTGCTCAAGTCCTTCGGAAGCTTGGAGAGCCAGCTCAACAGGCCCTTGAGGATCGGAACGATCCCAGCCAGTTGGTCTGCGTCGGTTACGCCGTAAAGCATGGTACCCGTAGGGGCAGACGTGCCGTAGACTTGCTCGAAGTCAGCTGCGCTTTTTGTCATGAATAGGTACGCGTTTTCGGAGGGGAATCGCCTGGCGATAAAATGGGCAACCAAATTACGCACGCGCCGATGCTCCTCGATGGAGGCAAAGGCGAATAGTTGCCCGTCATTCCAGATTTCGGCCGACTGGATCGCCCGATTAAGCTTGTACATGTTGAGTTTCGGCGTCTTGCCTTTCCACTCTGGCGCCAACATGCCCGCTTCATCCATGATTTCGACTGTCATCCGTAGAAGGAAATCGATGGAGCTGTACATGTGGATGATGCGTGCAAACAGCAGCAAGTCATCATCCGTGAGCCGGGGCCAATCGATCACATTTTCGGCCGTTGCGACGATATTGCGAAGATAGACCGTGCGCTCAGTCTCGCTGGAGGTCGGCAGAGCCATCCGTCATCCTCACGATTTCCTTAGAGGTACGCGATTTGTCGCGCCAGATATTCATCTCTCTGTCAGCACGCTATCTGCGACTAACTGCCCTAGAACGGAATGTCGTCGTCCATACTCGTGCGTTTAGGAGCTTCGATCTTCGGCTTTGGCGGTTCGATCCTGGCCTGCTTTGACGGCGGTAGCTGCTTCTGCTTCTCGGTTTGCGCACCCCAAAATACGCGCGCAATTGCATCCAAGATCTCGATTACCTTAGATCGCTCCGCCCCATCACCGACAACACCAGCCACTTCCATCGAGAGCGCCGCAAAGCGGTCGAACCGTGTTCTTGGCTGGTTGACCTCTGCCTGCAACTCGCTGAGGCGTGAGATAAGCTTCTCGCGCTTTGTTTCCTCTACCTCCAACTTGTTGAATATTTCTAGGACTTGGTCGAGGTGATGGTGGACCTTGCGCTTTGCCGTCTCATCGAACTGAACGGAATAACCTTGACGCCGCTGGCTACGGCGTATCCGCAGCATGGTGCAGTAGTGCATCACATCCTTGTTGAAGTCGAGGTACGTGTTATAGCTGACGTTCTCAATCGACGGCACTTCGCTCTTGAATTCGCTTTCCAACCCCAAGGCGGTGATCGCCGCTAGAACTTGGGAAATGTAAGCAATGTGGATAATGTCCGTCCTCTCGTCCTGTCCGGCAGACTCCAGCCTTCGATCACATTCTTCTCGGAAATGTTCCTCAAGCTGAAGAAATGCTTCTTCCGGGTCATCAGGCAAATCTTCGAACGGATCAATATCAAAGTCGCCCATTGTTCACCTTCTGTCGGCTTTGGTTGCGCGGTGGATTAATCGCGATGTCCCGATCCTGATCAGATATGCCTATAACCGCTTACGCTCACTCGATTGGCGAATTCGCCCGTCGCGCCTGTGAATTCAATGCAAAGCTCATCGAGAGCGGCGCGCAATTCACTCATGACTTCAATCGCCTCGTCTTGAGAGAGAAAAATCTCATCGCCCGGTTCGAAATACTTTAGCCTCTTGCACTTGGCGACCCGCTCGCTCGCAAAGTTTCGATGGTGAATGATATCGTTGCGCAAATGGCGAATGTCACCAAAGAAGTCGCTTGCAATTTCGTTTTTGGCTTTGCCAACTAGGTTTGCAAACTGCTGCCTGTAGTGATCCTCCCAAAACTGGTAAATCGTGATGATCAGTACTCGACTTACTGTCCGACAATTGACGCCATGCTGTTGATTTCGTGCTTTCACCTCGCCTTGAGTTGACTCGTGCTGCACGCGTACCTCTTCGGGCTTGTTGGGGTCACCGGTTCCATAAAGGAACGATGTGTTGTCAAGCTCCTCCACAGTAGTTGGGCCATTCTCGTGCCCACGAAACATCTCAAGACTTCGCCGCTGGCTGTCCTCAAGCCATGTCGCGAACTTCGGCATCGCCGACATGGCGTCGAGAAATAGAGCGTAGGCGTCGTCCACCAGTGAGCTGTATTCGGCAAGCATCACTTTTGGATTTGATGGCTCTCCTGGCATTTGAAGTTTTTCCTTCGTCCGGGCGCGCTTACAGTCTGGTGCTTCCCGGTGGAATTTACTCTGTCCATCTTGTGAGCCTGATCAGGAAGCTGTGCCGATGCATAGTTCGAATTCGTCGCCACCGCGCGGCTAGGTGGTACGCAAACTATCAATACGCTGGAGATCGATATGCGAGCGGGCTACTGGGCCTTGTCGTGTGGATGGGAGGCTCGCGTGGGACCGTGACTTCGCTATGAAGTGCTTGCCATTCCCTTCCGGTCTGAGTTCCGAACCCAAGCAACAATCTGGCGCATAAAGTCCCACACGTCACCCGCTGTCGGATGCACATACTCTGGCTTGGTCGAGTCGTCGCCAAGCCTTTCGAGCATTGCAACAGACCAATCCGCCTTCTTTCCTGGCACGTTAAGGTGGCGCAACCAACTTTCGATCTCGCCATTTCGCGTAACGAATACGCCAAATTGATCCAGAGTATCGAACAACTCATTGACCGCATCCCGGTCACTTCCCTTAAGGCCCTCAACGCCGCCATCTGCCTTCATGTCGACATTTGCATCAATAAAGCGCCTATGTAAGTCGCCACGTAACACGCCTAGACTTCCGGTCATTGCAGATGGGAAATTTGCTGCCTTAAGCCATCCGGTCCATGTCGAGCCACCGTCTTTTAGAATGTCGATGTCAACAATGGCAGCGGCGGGAACTCCGAACGCACGAAGAGGTTCGATTATGTCACGAATGGTTTGCTTGTTTTGTGCGTTGACGAAGAGGAGCGATGGGTAACCAGTTTCTCTCTCGGCCAGTCGATAATAAATTTCGGAATAGAATGCTCGGTCATTGTCCGACTCTGTAACGACGACGCCGTCGTGAAAGAGCCCGGAAATGACATTCGCGCTGCGGATCAAGGGTGCCTTAAAAAACTTTCTCAATGCATCAGCATCAACAGCTTGCCCCTTCGACTTTCCATTTGAATATTCGAGCCGGACCACGCGCACTTGGGCGGAGCCTTGTAAGCATCCGATCAAAAAGTCGGGGCTATGGGTCGATGCCATGAGCGACCCCGAACGTTTTGCCGCCGTCGTTGCGAGCTGATAACCGAGCTTTCGTGCTAGCGGCGGATGCAAAAAGGCTTCCGGCTCATCAATCAGGATCGATCGAAAGTCACCCGACATGACAGCCGTAAGAATGCCAACGAACGCCTGGACGCCATCGCTTGCATCTTTGATGTAGGTAGCACTGCGATGAAAATCGCGTGCGTCCTTGCCGAGAGATTGTTCTTCACGCCCAGGTGCCGCATTCGATAAGCGAATGCGCAAGATGCCGCCTTGCAGAGGGTCCACTACAAAATAGACGCCAAATGCGTCGAAGATGATGTCACGAATTTCTTTTCGAAGGGTGTCGTCCTGAAAGAGGTGTGCGAGCAAATTAACTGGAGGATTGGCGAGGTCTCCG
This sequence comes from Bradyrhizobium sp. th-b2, assembly GCF_000426785.1. Taxonomy (NCBI): domain Bacteria; kingdom Pseudomonadati; phylum Pseudomonadota; class Alphaproteobacteria; order Hyphomicrobiales; family Nitrobacteraceae; genus Bradyrhizobium; species Bradyrhizobium sp. th-b2. The sequence goes on along the minus strand of NZ_AUGA01000007.1, from coordinate 207,208 downwards.
GTTTGCCGATCATTTGTTAGGTCAAATCGAGTGCGGCCGTCGAGCCTGACCTGAAAATATTTCAAGAACTGCGATGCGATCCATCGCTTTTCCCGCGCCTTGAATTGGTCGAACAGAGAGCTTTTGTTTACTTGGCTGGCCTCAAGATCACCATTTGGCCTAAACCGGCCCACATAGATATTCTCAACAACAATGCCATCCGGCGCCTTCTTTCTTAGCTTCTCAACGTCGGCTTCTATTTGTGGTTCTTCGGGCCACTCCAGTTCGTAATCGCCAAACAATTTTGTGTTTAAAGTACCGTTGCTTCCGAATGCGGCCTCGAATTCCCGAAGCACTAGGCTTTTGCCGGAGTTGTTAGGTCCCACGAAAATGGTGACGCCCTGCGACGGGACTACCAGCGGCTCCGCCCTTTCTGTGAATTTGAGCGAAATACTTTCAATCATTATTACAGACCCTTGGGCGACGATGGAACGAGGCTTGATGGTGGACTAGCCCCTCATCAACTTTGCTTCCTACAATCCTCGATAGAATAGCGGCATTGTCGGTTGAGTCGTCGCCTCTGCCAAGGCCAAAGGCGAGCTACGGGATAAGCACCGCCGGAAGCTATGTCGTTAACGCGGTGCAGCGCGCTAACCGTTACTTGTAAGCTCTTCGCAATACGGGGGTTCGAGTTGCGCCAAGCGTCCGTTCGTTAATGACACTACAGGGACACCGAATAACGGCGATACATCTAAGTAATTGAAATCAATTGAATAATTGCGCCGCTACGATGGTGGAGCCTCTCCCACAAGGGGAGAGGTGAAGAGTCCTGCGTGGTTCCGATTCGCAGAATGCCCCTTGTCGCCAGACTGACAAACAGCTGTGCTTATGGGGCCTTGTCGCCCACGGGGAAGCGCGATTCGCAGGCCGGTTCCAAGGTTGTGCATCCATGCCCCATCCGATAGGTTCCGCCCGCGTCCGTCCCCCCGATTCAGCCCCAAAACCCGCATGCTAGGCCGTCCCAAATTCGTTCTTGCTTCCGGTTCGCCGCGGCGGCTGGCCCTGCTCAACCAGGCCGGTATCGAGCCCGATGCGTTGCGTCCGGCCGATGTCGACGAGACCCCGCGGCGGGGCGAGCTGCCGCGCGCCTGCGCCAATCGGCTGGCGCGTGCGAAAGCGGACGCGGCGCTGAAATCGGTGCAGCTCGACGACGATCTGCGCGGCTCCTTCATCATTGCCGCCGATACCGTGGTCGCGGTTGGCCGCCGCATCTTGCCGAAGGCCAATCTGGTCGACGAGGCCGCGCAGTGCCTGCGGCTGTTGTCGGGCCGCAACCACCGCGTCTACACCGCGATCTGCGTGGTGACGCCGCGCGAGGCGTTCCGCCAGCGCCTGGTCGAGACGCGCGTGCGCTTCAAGCGGCTCAGCGACGACGATATCCAGGCCTATATCGGCTCCGGCGAATGGCGCGGCAAGGCCGGCGGCTATGCCGTGCAGGGCATCGCCGGCTCCTTCGTGGTCAAGCTGGTCGGCTCCTACAGCAATGTGGTCGGCCTGCCGCTCTACGAGACCGTGACCCTGCTCGGCGGCGAGGGCTTTCCGATCCGCCACGGCTGGCTCAACGCCGTCGCGGTGTGAGATCTGACGAGTCTCTCTTCCGGCGCCGCATTAGCACTGCACCTCTCCCCCTGTGGGAGAGGTCAAATCGCATCGCGAGATGCGATTTGGGTGAGGGGTCTGTCTCCGCGGATCGAAACCCCTCATCCGGCGCTGCGCGCCACCTTCTCCCACAAGGGGAAAGGAAGAGGAACCCGGCGCTCGCGGCGGCTTTGCAACTCCAGTTGATGTAGTCTGTCCCAGCCATGACCGATCAAGCCCGAACACCCCCGGCCACCGCGCGCGCCTGCCCGATCTGCAGCAAGCCCGCCCAGCAGGCTTTTCTCCCGTTCTGTTCCCCGCGCTGCCGCGACGTCGACCTCAACCGCTGGCTGACCGGCCGCTATGTCGTCCCCGGCCGCGAGGACGACGTAGAGGACCCGGAATAGCCAAGATTTCCCAACAAGTTGGGGAAACAACGCCGGGCGGGCCTGCCACGCCGAAGCCTTTGGCAAAGGCGGGTGGACACGGCGCCCCGACCTCTCTATAAACCGCCCGCTCGCTGCGGCCTTTCGGCCCCGCGAGTATGCCCAGGTAGCTCAGTTGGTAGAGCATGCGACTGAAAATCGCAGTGTCGGTGGTTCGATCCCGCCCCTGGGCACCATTCCCTTCAGCGCCACATTTGATCAGCTGATGCGCGCGGTTTGCCGCGACCGCAGGTAACCGCCGAGGGCGCCGAGTGCGGGGCTTAGAGGCAGGTAGAGCAAATGCAGCCAAAGGTGGCCGGTGCCGTTGACCAGCGCATAGATGCCGAAGCCGACGCAGAGGATCGACGAGAGCGCTTCATCGTGCTTTGCAATACGCGCGGAAACGTAGCCGCCAAGGATCGAACAAAGTCCACCAAGTATGCTCGACGCTGCAAGAAAGCCATTGCTTGTCTTGAGGGCCTCTACGGCAGACGCGGCGCCTTGATCGGTCGGTGACCCCGTCTTTGCAGAGGCCAGTAGGTAGATCACGACAGGTAGCATCACAACATTCGAGGCGACGATGTCGACGACGTTGCCGATTGCAACGCCCTTGAAAGATATCCGCGTCATGTATGTTCTTCGAACAACCTCTGCTTGGATGATCGGATGTTGTGTCTAAATCCGTGTGCGTTGCCATTCCCTTAATCTGTTGGTCGCCGGTGTGGGGTAGTCGCCCTACCCCCTCACAGTAGCGCCGCCTCACCCCCCACTCCGCTTCCAGTAGCCCGTGCCGAGCTTGCCGGTGATCACGGCGGTGGTGTCGTGGATCTCGTAGGAGCCGCCGTCGCTGTAATTCTTCAGCCCCCGCAGCGCGTGCAGCGTCCAGCGGCCGTTGGCGAAGCTGACGGTGCCTTCATGCGGGCGCGCGGAGCGGGCGGGCTCGGCGTGGAATTTGTAAGCACCGTCGGCCATGATCTGCCAGATCCAGCGCGACTGGCCGCGGCCGCTTGCCACCATGATCTCCCAGGTGCCGACCAGCGCCGGATCGATCGCGCCGGCTGCCGTCGCGGGCGCCGTTGATAATGCCGCGGCGGCCGGCGCCGCGTTCGCCTGTTTCGCTGCCGCGCTCTCGGCCGGTGGCGCGCCCGCCAGATAGATCGCCTTGCGCGACAGCGAGCCGTAGACGAAGGGCTGCTGCTCGTTGCGCGTCGCCTCCATCACGTCGTCGCGGACGTTGCGGAACATGAAGGTGACCTCGACGCCCGGCGCCTCGATGTTGCGCAGCAGCGCCGCAGCGAACGGGCTGTTGCGTCCGTCGCCGTCGAGCGCGGTGGTGCCGTCGCGCGCGGCATAGGCGACCAGCACGTTGCCGACCGGCTCGGTGCGGCCGAGCCCGCTGCCCGCTGTGGCGCGCGTCGCGAGCGAGCGGCTCATCTTCGCCGCGAACGGATTGTTGCGGCAGGCGTCGAGGATGACGAGGCCGAGGCTTGTGGTGTTTGCGACCTGCAGCATCACGCTCTGCAGGCTGATCGCTTCATTGGCGGCGTCGGTATCGCGCTTCAGCTCGGCATCGACAGGGATCAGCCAGTTGTCGCCGTTGATCTCCATGCCGTGGCCGGCGAAGTACACCGCCGCCATGTCGGCGCCGGCAGCCGCGCGACCGAGCGCGATCAGGCCGCGCCGCATCTCGTCGAAGCGGCCATTGGTGATCAGGGTGACAGCGAAGCCGAGGCGCTTCAACGCCGCCGCGACATCGCCGGCGTCACTTGGCGGATTGGACAGCGCCGGCACGCTTGTATAGGCGCCGTTGCCGATCACCAGCGCCACCCGCTTGCCGTCGGCCCGAGCCGGCGCTGACGCGAGGCCCGCCAGCACGGCGGTGACGGCCAGTCCCGAAACAAACGCGCGGCGGTTCATGCTGGACCCGATCGGAGGTGACGGGTCCATGGTAACGCAGGGCGTGCGAGCCAGCCACGGAAATGGCTGTGCGATCAGGCCGCCTGCTTCGGCGTCCAGACGCCGGCCGGCACCGGCTCGGCGGGTAGCAGATTGGCGCCGGCGGCGCCCGCGATCGACCGCGTGATCTCGTGGATCTCCTGCACCGACCGCTGCATCGAGAAGCGCGGATAGAGCTCGCGCATGGTGGTGGCGGTCGCCGCCTGCGCCGCGGCAGGATCTGCCAGCACCGCCTCGACGGCGGCGGCGACGCTTGCCGTGTCCTGGCCGAAGGTGAAGCCGGCGAGATGCGGCATCTCCGCGGCCGAGAAGCGGTTGGCATCGAACACCGGGACGGTGCCGGCACCGAGCGCGAAGAACACCCGGTCATGCACCGACAGGTCGATATTGGGATTGAGCGAGACCGCGGCGAGATAGCTGCCGAGGCCTTCGCGCATCGCATCGAAGGTCATCGCGCCGAGCACGCGGGCCGGACGTCCGGCGACGTCGAGATCGCTCCAGCCGCCGCCGATGAAATCGACCGGATAGTCGGCAAGCACGGCGCCCACCTCGCGGGTGCGCACCCCTCTCGTGTAATTGTCGAGCCGGGTCAGGATCACGTTGAACAGGTCGCCGCCCGGCTTCAGATAGACGAGGTGCTGCTCGGCCACGTCGACGATGATTTTCGGAAACGCGCCGCAGGTCTTGCCGCGCGCCGCGGCGATCGCATCGAACAGCAGGCCGAACAGTTTTGGCGGCATCGTCTTGCGCCAGCCGCGTTCGAGCGCCAGCGGATTCCAGCCCGACTTGGCGAAGATCAGCCGGCCGTTGCGCTGCTCGGGCGGCAGGCCGCCGAAGAAGCCGGGATCGGGGATGCCCATATGGGTCGCGAACACAGCGCCATTGGCGCCCAGATGATCGCGGTTGAAGGCGGCGTGGTCCGGAAATACGTAGCCGTGCGCGGTATAACGGCTCTCGAGCCCGTGCCGCTTGGCAAAATAGCAGGGGTGGTCGCAGAACCAGGTGAAGACCGGGATCTGCGCGACGTCCCAGAACAGCTTGCCGTCCTTGGTGTGGATGTCGAGCCCGATGCCGGAGAAGCCGAGCGCCATCGTCTCCGTCCGCCGCGGCAGCAGGGCGTTGAGCCGGGCCGAGAAATCCGGCGCCAGCAGGTCGAGCATCATGACCTCGTGCCCGAGCCGGTCGAGCTCGGCCGCGGCCATCGCGAGGATGCCGCGCAGTGAATCATAGGTCGTGTTGCTGGAATAGAGAACGCAGATCACGGACATGAGGCCCCCGCGTATGATGTTGTTGCTGCGCCCGGACCTGTCGATCGCCTCGCCTGCTCCTCGTTGAACGGCCGAGCCGTCCGTTCCGGGCTCGGAATTATCCTGGCGCCGCGATTTATTTCGCCGGAATGGCCGTGCCGCAGCGTTGAAGCTCCGTCGGGGCGCCTTTGCGGTTCGACGGGCAGGGCCGGGGATCACATGCAGCTTGATGGCTTCGATGTCGTCGTGGTGGGCGCGGGCTTCTTCGGCGCCGTGATCGCCGAGCAGGTGGCGAACAGGCTCGGCCGCTCCGTCTGCGTGCTCGACCGCCGTCCGCATATCGGCGGCAATGCCTATTCGGAGCTCGATCCGGACAGCGGCATCGAGGTGCACCGCTACGGCACCCATATCTTCCACACCAATTCGGAGGCCGTTTGGCGCTATCTGCAGCGCTTCACCGAGTTCACCGACTATCGCCACCGCGTCTTCACGGTGGCGAACGGCCGCGTCTATTCGATGCCGATCAACCTTGCGACCGTTTGCGCCGCGTTCGGCCGGATCATGACGCCCGGCGAGGCGCGCGCCGCGATCACGGCGGAGGCTGCAGCGCACGGCGCCTCCGGGATCGGTAATCTCGAGGACAAGGCGATCGCCTCGGTCGGCCGCACGCTCTACGACCTCCTGATCCGCGGCTATACGCAGAAGCAGTGGCAGACCGATCCGCGCGAGCTCTCGGCCGACATCATCGGCCGGCTACCGGTCCGCTTCACCTTCGATGACCGCTACTTTGCCGACCGTTATGAGGGCATGCCGGTGGACGGCTACACCGCAATCTTCCGCAGGATGCTCGATCATCCCAAGGTCGCGGTCCGGCTCGGTGTCGACTATTTCGACGTCGCCGACCGCATCAACCCACGGCAGCTCGTGATCTATACCGGCCCGATCGACCGCTTCTTCGGCTATGCCTGCGGCCATCTCGGCTGGCGCACCGTCGACTTCGCGCACGAGGTCCACGACGTCGCCGATTTCCAGGGCGCTGCCGTCATCAACTATGCCGACGCCGAGGTGCCGTTCACCCGCATCCACGAGTTCAGGCATCTGCATCCGGAGCGCGCGCATGCGCAAGCCAGGACGACGATCTACCGCGAATATTCCCGCTTCGCCGGCCGCGACGACGAGCCTTATTACCCGATCAACACCGCGGCCGATCGAGCGATGCTCGCCTCCTACCACGCCATGACGGCGTCGCATCCGAATGTCATCTTCGGCGGCCGGCTCGGCTCCTACAAATATCTCGACATGCACCAGGCGATCGGCGCCGCGCTGAAGACGTTCGAGCACGAGGTCGAGCCGCGCCTCGGCAGCGAAGGCATGCAACTCGGCGACGCGGCCGCGCGTCGCCACGCCTTGTCGCCCTTGCCGGCGTAATCTAAGCCCTCTGGGTGCGGGCAGCGAACGTCATAACAATCGCCCGCAGTCCCCGGTGAGGAAACAATGAGAAAAACCGCTATCGCCGCGGCTGTCGCCGCCACTGGTCTTGCTTTCAACATCGCTCACGCCGCGCCGCTGCCCGAGATAAAGCCCGACCAGGCCGGGTTCTCGAAAGCGGGGCTGGCACGGCTCGACGATTTCTTCGCGCGCGAGATCGCGGCCAAGCGGGTGCCCGGCGCCGTGGTGGCGATCGCGCGCGACGGCAAGCTCGTGCACTACAAGGCCTATGGTCAGCTTGATCCGGTCAAGGGCACGCCGATGCCGATCGATGCGGTGTTCGCGCTGGCATCGATGACCAAGCCGATGGCGGCGGTCGCCGGCCTGACGCTGATGGAGCAGGGCCGGCTGCCGCTGCAGGCGAAGGTCGCCGAGTACTATCCGGCATTTGCCGACATGAAGGTCGGTGTGCCCCAGGAGGACGGCTCGCTGAAGATGGAGCCGCAGGCCCGGCCGATCCTCATCCATGATCTCTATCGCCATACCTCGGGCCTGATGTATGGCGGCCGCCCCGACAGTTCGAGCGCGCTGGCGCGGCTCTATCCCGAAGGTACGGCGCCGGCGGTCGAGGGCGACACGGCGGCCTTTATCGATCGCATCACTAAGCTGCCTCTGGTGCATCAGCCCGGCACCGAGTTCGAATACGGCTTCTCGATCGACGTGCTCGGCGCCGTGGTCGAGAAGGTCTCGGGCGAGCGGCTCGGCGATTATCTCAAGGCCAATGTGTGGACACCGCTCGGCATGAAGGATGTGACGTTCCACCTGACCGACGCCCAGCGTGCGCGGCTGGCGCGGCCGTTTGCCAACGACCCGCTGACCGGCAAGCCGCAATCGATCAGGGTGCTCGACGCGCCGATCAAGTTCGACTGCGGCGGCGCCTGCTCGTTCGCCACCGTCGGCGACTATCTCCGCTTCGGACAGATGCTGCTCAACGGCGGCGAGCTCGACGGCCAGCGCATCCTCAGCCCCAGGACGGTGCATCACATGACGTCGAACCATCTCGGGCCCGAGATCAAGAACAACGTCGCCGCTGTGGAGCCGCATCGCGGCGGCTTCGGCTTCGGGCTGTCGGTCGCGGTGCGGACCAGCGAGGGCCTGTCGTCGGTGCCGGGCAATCCCGGCGAGTTTACCTGGAACGGCGCCAACGGCACGCAGTTCTTCTGCGATCCGAAGGAGCACCTCGTCGTGGTGGTGGGAACCGCAGCGCCCGGTGAGCTGCGCAAATATTATCGCGAGAACGTGCAGGACATCGTCTACGGCGCGATGGTGAAGTAAGAACCGTCACCGCAGTGTGAGATCTCTTTCAGCAGGCATCAAGGCCCATCGCTCTGACTGAGCGATGGGCCTTGATTGGCAGTTCTGATTGAATCCCAGGCGGTTTTTTGGTTTGACGTGTTTTCTTCACGCGAACCGCGCACCTCTGCGCTCGAAACCGCCGTAGGAAGGCTCTCTCGCTTTGCCGGGACGCCGGTGTCATTCCGTCGTTTGATCGGAACGGGCGACCTCAAGCGAAAAGCCCAGCCGCGAGGGCCGGGCTGATCGGTAACATATTTCAAGTCGTGCAATGTGTGGAATAGATCGGCGATGGCTCTCCCTGTCTGTCCAAAAAGGAACACGGAACCGACTATTTGGGTACACCGCTCGTACCCAACTGCGCGGGAGAGGAATCGCGACAGCGACCGCGCAGTTCAGGAGCATCGCGGCACAAACAACCGGTACACCAGGTCATCCCCGAAGGTCCGCCCGCGCCCGAATGAGCAATTTGGTACAGACACCGATCAATCGACGTGTCTTGGTCTCACGAACTGTCCCAAACCTCTAGGTCAGGATGAAGATCATGGAAATCTCCAAGGAAACAAAAGCTGCCATGCGGCCCGCGCTATGGGGCGCTGCAGGCGGAGCAATTGCTCTGGCGATCGTGGGGTTCAGCTGGGGTGGCTGGGTGACGGGCGGGTCGGCGGAGACCCTCGCGAGCAACCGTGCTGCGACGGCCGTGGTCGCAGCTCTCACACCCATCTGCGTTGACAGGTTCCGACAAGCTGCCGATGCCTCGGCGAACCTGGCCGAAATGAAGAAGGCGACTTATTCATTCGACCAGAGCAGGTTTGTCGAAAAAGGCGGTTGGGCCACGATGCCGGGAAGCACTGAGCCAAATTCGGCAGTCGCAAGGGCCTGTGCCGAATCGCTCGGCAGCGGCAAGGCCGCGGAGCGCCGCGGCTAATCAGGCAACCCGCGACAGGGTGAAATCCGCGCAAAGACGCGCAACTTCTCGACATGCCCGCATCTCGCGCAGTGGCTCTTGCAACAGTGGTCAAGCGCGTCGTTTTGACGCCAATTTCCCGCTGCGCGCGCCTTTCAACGGATGAACATCCCGCAGAATCTTGGTAGCATGACAGCATGCTAACGCCCGGCGAACGAGAGTGCCGTTTTGGTTAAGCCCGCGAAGGACTTGTTTGATCCCAAAACCTTCCTGGCCAAGGTTGGGGCCGGAAAATCGATTTCTAGCTTTGGCAAAGGCCAGAACGTGTTCGCGCAGGGAGATGTCGCGGATGCGGTATTCTACATTCAAGAAGGAAAGGTCAAACTCACAGTCGTTTCTGACCAAGGTAAGGAAGCCGTGGTCGGGATCCTGGAGCCGGGACAATTCTTTGGTGAGGGCTGCCTCAACGGTCATCCATTGCGGATTGCCACGACCACGGCAATGGAGGACTGCGTCATCACGCGAATATCGAAGACGGCGATGATTTCAACGCTCGAAGCCAAGCCGATGTTCTCTCAGTTGTTCATGACCTATCTGCTCGCGCGCAATAGCCGAATGGAAGAAGACCTGATCGACCAACTTTTCAATTCCAGCGAGAAGCGCTTGGCGCGCCTGCTGCTCCTGCTGGCAAATTTCGGCAAGGAAACCAGCGCGCAGCCCATTGACGTCGAAATCAGCCAGGAAACGCTGGCCGAAATGATCGGTGCGACCCGTTCAAGGGTTAGCTTCTTCATGAACAAGTTCCGCAAGCTCGGCTTCATCAGCTACAACGGAAAGATCGAAGTTCACAGCTCGCTTCTGAACGCTGTTCTGCGCGACAAGCCTGAGATAGACCGGAAAGACTGACCGCCGCGCGGCCTTGAGCCGCGCCTGCAGCACGCAGTTCTTCCGCGCTGGAGGCGGAGACGCCCGTGCATGTCCAGGCGGCCGAGTGAGGAACAGCAAAAAGGCCCATCGCTCAGGTCGAGCGATGGGCCTTCAATTTTGCGTGGACTACCACTGCCGGTAGACGCCGGTCAGCGTGCCGTTGTTGTTCCCTTCAGGACCAACGTCGCCCTGAGTCGAACTCGGCGCCGGATGGTTGCTGCCGTTCATCGCGCCGTACCGGCCCGGTTGCGCCGGTTGGTACATCACATGCGGTTGAACGGTCTCGTAGCGCGGACCGCCGTAGTATCTCGCATCGGGGTTCCCATACGGATAATGGCCCTGCGCGAACGCACCTGCTGTCGTTGCAATCAGGGACGCCACGGCCAGGGTCAGTATCTTGGTCTTCCGTTGCATTCATACACTCCATGCTGGTGTCCCGACCAACGACCGGCATGGAGCAGCGTTCCTGATCTGCCATGCACCCCATGAAGGTGAAGCTGCACGAGGGTGGGATCAGGTTTTGGTGAGGGGGCTTGGACCCTGAAGGACCGGTACGCACGTCTCTGCTTAGCAGTATGCATCCCGCGCTGGTCCGCTATGCCCTTCCGGCTATAACGGTCCGCAGACGAGCCGCGGACGCGCGGCTCCGAAAGAATCGGGCGTTTTCGTAAAAGGAAGCCCGCCGACCGGGCGGGCAAGGTCTCAGGGAGGAAAACGCTCTGACAAGGGAGCGTGCAGCGAGATTGCTCGATTCGAGGGCGGCTGCGAAGATCGTACAACTACTGTCATCAGGGCAGGCATTATGCCAATGCTCTTGCCGGTCGCGGCCGGCCGGTAGGGCACACTAACAAGGCGCAAGTACAGGGGAAGTTCATGAGCACGTCTGGAGTTTTTGCCCGCGTCGTCGCGGCGATCGGTGCGGGCGCCGTGGCGTGGCGGCGGATGCAGGGCGCCGAGCCCGCGCCCGCCTGGGGCAGCGCGCCGCAGATTCCGACGGCAAAGTCGCAGGGCGCGATCCCGACGCTGAAGATGCCGACGGCACGTGGCTGGGACAAGGGCCAGCTCCCGACCGCTGCGCCCGGGCTCAAGGTTAACGCCTTTGCAGCCGGGCTCGATCATCCGCGCTGGATCAACGTGCTGCCCAATGGCGATGTGCTGATCGCCGAGGCGACGCAGATCGCCGGCACGCCGCGCAGCGTGTTCCACTATGCGATGCAGGCGACGATGCGCCGCGCCGCCGCGCTCGGCGTCAGCGCCAACCGCATCACGGTGCTGCGCGACCGTGACGGCGATGGTGTCGCCGAAAGCAGCAGTGCCTTCATGGAGGGATTGCGCCAGCCGTTCGGCATGGCGCTGGTCGGCGACACCTTCTATGTCGGCAACACCGACGGCGTGGTTGCCTTTCCCTACACCGCGGGCGCGGACCGCATCACGGCAGAGGGACGCAAGCTCGTCACCTTCAAGCCCGACGGACACTGGACGCGCAGCCTGCTGCCGAGCGCCGACGGCAAGAGACTCTATGCCGGCGTCGGCTCGCTCAGCAACATCGCCGAGAACGGCATGGAGGTCGAGCAAGGCCGTGCCGCGATCTACGAGCTCGATCTCGTCGCCGGCACCAGCCGGATATTCGCCGGCGGCCTGCGCAATCCGGTCGGGATCGCGTGGGAGCCGACGACGAATGTGCTGTGGACCGTCGTCAACGAACGCGACGGCATCGGCGACGAGACGCCGCCGGACTATCTGACCTCGGTGCGCGACGGCGGCTTCTACGGCTGGCCCTATTGCTACTGGGGACAGACGGTGGACGATCGCGTGCCGCAGGATCCGGCGCTGGTCGCCAAGGCGATCCAGCCGGACTATGCGCTCGGCGGCCACACCGCCTCGCTCGGCCTGTGCTGGATGCCCGCGGGCACGCTGCCCGGCTTCCCCGACGGCATGGTGATCGGCCAGCACGGCTCGTGGAATCGCTCGACGCTGTCAGGCTACAAGGTGGTGTTCGTGCCGTTCACCAACGGCCGTCCCTCGGGGCCCGCGCGCGACATCCTGTCGGGTTTCCTCGCGCCCGACGAGAAGGTGTCGTACGGCCGCCCGGTCGGCGTCGCGCTCGGTCCCGACGGCTCGCTGCTGGTGGCCGACGATGTCGGCAACGTGATCTGGCGCGTCACCGGGGCGTAAGCGCGCGCGTGTTAGTGCTTCGGCGGTATGTATCCGTCCGTCAGCGTTTGCATGAACGCGACTAGGGCATCTTCCTCCTGGTCGGTCAGGCCGAGATTGCCGGTCTTGCTCGTGTTCATGTTCTCGGTGGTTTCCGGCGCGGGCCAGCAGCCGGTGCCTTCACGCGGGTCGTCCGCTGCGCAGCGCGGCAGCACGTCGCGCGTGTTGTAGAAGTGGACGATCTGTTTCAGGCTCTTGAAGTAGCCATTATGAGCGTACGCCTTGACGAAGTCCGGCGACGGCCGCTTGTCGACATTGCGCAGCGTGGGCACCCGAAACCGGCCGCGGGTCTGCGGCGCCAGCGGCTTCCAGCGCGCATCGACCGCCGAAGGCTGGCTCAGCGGATGGCCGCCGGCGAGGAAAGCGCCGACCCCGCCGTCGACGAAGGCGGAGCCGTTCTTGTTGGCGACATAGCCGCGATCATCGGGCGTGTTTTCCGCGTAATAGGGCAGCAGCGGGTTCGCCGGCGTCCCGATATTGCTTGCGGTGAAGTCCGTGAACAGCGGATCTTCTCCGGGGCCGCCGTCGCGATGGCATTCGTTGCAGCGTCCCTTGCCGCGGAAGACGTCGTATCCCTGCTGCTCCAGCGCCGTGAACGTGACCTTTCCAGCCTGCACGGCGTCATATTTCGAGGAGAACGCCGTGACCTCGTGCGAGGCTTCATAGCCCGCGATCGATTGCGCCATCTGGTCGAAGGTGGTGGCGGCGCGGCCGCGATCCACTTTGCTGAGATGCACGGGTAACGGATCGTTGGCGGGCGGCGGGCCCGGGGTATTGCAGACGCTTTCCACGTCGGCGGGCCAGCCGATTGCAAATGCCTGTGCGCCCCACACGGTTTCGAACAAGCCGCGATAGGGTCGTTGCGAGGCGCGATACACCACGCAGGCGATGTCGGGCAGGCCCATCTCGACCGGATTGGTCGGCGGGCCTTCGGCCTGCTCGGCGGCAGGATTGCCGAGGCGCCGTCCGGTTGCGCGCATGTCCCAGAAATTGCCGCCGACCAGGTCGCCCTGGCCTTCGTTGTAGTGCAGGACCGGCGCCAGCGGCGCGTAGGTGTGGGTCTGCGGCTTGCGTTCGCTGAAGCGGGTCCGCACCGAGCCGGGATAGGAGCCGGTGGTGCGGTTGATTTCCGAGATCGGTCCGGTGAACCCGGTGTCCGGCATGTGGCAGAAGGCGCAGGCTTCGTTGCGGTTCACCGACAGTTGCTTGTCGAACAGCATCAGCTTGCCGAAGCAGTTCGATCTGCTGAACCTGATTGTCGGGAGCGGCCGCGAGGCGCGTCAACGTATCGCCTTCGATCCGGTCGATCTCGGCTTCCAGGCGCGCGATCTCGGCCAGCGTGGCCGGTGACATCGGGCCTGAGCCGTCTCGCGCAAGCAGCATCGGAATCGCCGTGCACGTCGCTGCGACTGCAACGGCGATCCCGGCCAGAATCCGACAGCTCATCTCGTACCCCCAGAAGTTCCCGATGCGGCCTTCGCGCGTTGTCGGAGCAGGGCCGGCAGCGTGCAAGTCACGTCTCCGGCACTCGATTGGCTATTCGTAGCGCGACCGGGTCAGGACGTATCTGCCGTGCACCTTCGCGAAGGTCTGCCGGAGTTGCCTGGCGGCCTTGGTGAAGCCGGTGCGAAGGTGCCCTCAGCGTCGCTTGGCGATCGACTGCATGAAATTGCGGTCGGCGTCCGGCAGCGCGTCGGTCCAGGCCGGCTCGTCGCCGGGTTCGGGCAGCACATGGCCGAACTCGATCATCTGCCGCGGCTGCAATTCGTTGAGATAGATCCAGACCGCGCGCTTGCTGTCGACATCGGCGGCCTGCGCGATGGCATCGGCCATCAGCCTGATCATCCGCGTCTTGTCGACCGCGGCGCGGCCGGAGCGGATGCGGCCGTAGACGAAGACGTGATCATGGGCGACCGGGACGCCGCCCATGAACCAGTTGCCCGCGGCGACCTCGCTGAAGATCACCTGCGCAAAATAGCTCGGCGCGCCCGTCACCTCGGCATGGATCCGGGTGATCTCGCCCGCGATCCTGCTCTTTTGCTCCGCGCTGAGGCGGCCCTGCGCGCTGGTGCAGTAATAGGTTGGCATCTGCGTGACCTCGCTGGGATGTCGATCTGTCCAGATTCCGCGCGGGCAGCCGCGCCGTCAAGCAGACCTTCATTCGGGCCATGCGTACTCCAAACCTCCCCTTGAAAAGGGGAGGTCGCTTTGCTCGCCAGAGCAAAGCGGGTGGGGATCTGCTCTCTCCGCATACAGCGGCGTCTGCGGCTGACCCCCATCCCGGCCTCCCCCCTTTCAGGGGGAAGGGGAAGACAGTGGATCACGCAGATGGCGCGGCCTCACACGGTCCTGATCTCGCCGCCATCCATGCGCAGCACCGTGCCGGTCATCCAGCGCGCCGGCGGTGACACGGCGAACGCGATGAGGTCGGCGATCTCCTCTGCCGTGCCGAACCGCTTGATGCCGGCCTGCCTGAGGAAGCCTGCCTTCGCGGTCTCGACGTCGACCTGCCTGGCCGCCGCGGCGTTCTCCAGCATCGCAAGGCGGCGTCCGGTCATGATGGCGCCCGGCGATACGCAATTCACCTGCACGCCGTCATCGATGCCGCGTTCGGCGAACGCTTTTGCCAATGCCTCGATCGCCGCGTTGATCGTGCCCACTGCGGCCACACCGGCGCGCGGCAGCACGGCGGCGTTGCCTGACGTGAAGACCACGGCGCCTTGCGACGTTCTCAGTGCGTCCCAGGCGTGGATCGTCAGCCGCCTGGCGCCGTGGAATTTGAGCGCGAGGCCTGCGTCCCACTGTTGATCGTTCATTTCGAACAGATCGATCCCTGGCACCGCGCCCGCGACATTGACCAGCGCATCGATGCGGCCGAAGCGGTCCAGCGTGGCCTTCACGACGGCGTCGGCGGCATCAGGCGCGGCAAGATCGAGATCGAGCGCCAGCGGCGTAGCGCCGCCGGCTTCAATCTCGTGACCTACCTCGCGCAGCTTCTCGCCGCTGCGCGCGACGAGCACGATGGCGGAAAAATCCCGAGCGAGCCGCAGCGCGGTGGCGCGTCCGATGCCGGAGCTTGCGCCGGTCACGATGGCGACGGATTCGGTCATGTGCATATTCCCTGGTGCGGCGCCCGTTATGTCAGCGGCTCAGGAATTCGCGGATGGCTTGCGCGATTTCGGCGGCATGAGTCTCCAGCGCGAAATGGCCGGTGTCGAAGAAGCGCACCACCGCGCGCGGATTGTCGCGCTTGAAGGCTTCGGCGCCCGGCGGCAGGAAGAACGGATCGTTCTTGCCCCACACCGCGAGGAACGGCGGCTGATGGGTGCGGAAGTAATTCTGGAAGGCCGGGTAGAGCGCGACGTTGCTCTTGTAGTCGCCGAACAAATCGAGCTGCACGTCATGGGCGCCGGGCCGCGCCATGTAGTAATTGTCGAGGTTCTGTCCGTCAGGCGACACCGCCTCCGGGTCCGGTGTGCCGTGGGTGTACTGCCAGCGCGTGGTGTCCGGCGTCAGGAACGCGAGGAGCGCATCACGGTTCGCCGGCGAGGGATCCTGCCAATAGGCCTTGATCGGCGTCCAGCCGTCGCTCAGACCCTCCTCATAGGCATTGCCGTTCTGCGAGATGATCGCGGTGATCCGCTCGGGATGCTTGAGCGCGAGGCGGAAGCCGGTCGGCGCGCCATAGTCGAACACATAGACCGCGTAGCGGTCGAAGCCGATCACCTCGGTGAAGCGGTCGATCACGGCGGCGATGTTGTCGAAGGTGAAGGCGAACTTGTCGCGCGCCGGCATGTCCGACTGGCCGAAGCCGGGCAGATCAGGCGCCACGATGTGGAATTTGTCCGCGAGAAGCGGGATCAGATCGCGGAACATGTGGCCCGCGCTCGGGAAGCCGTGCAGCAGCAGCAGCTTTGGCGCGCCGGGCGACCCGGCCTCGCGATAGAACACCTTGAAGCCGTCGACATCGGCCGTGCGATATTTGATCTCGGACATATCTGTCACTCCTTGTGGTGGTGATGTGGGGTGGGGTCAGGATTTGATCTGCGTCACAAGCCCGCCGATCGCCTCGGGCCTGAGGTAAAGCAGCAGCGCGCAGCACACGGTGGCGAAGCCGAGCAGCGGCATGAAGGGCGCGATGGCGGCGCCGGCCGCGAACACCAGTAGCGCCAGCAGCGTGCGGCGCTGCGTCCATGCCCGCACCCGCTCGGAAATCATGGTCTGGTCCGCCTGCGTCAGCACCGCGCGCTCGAAGGCGAGATAGGCGAGGTCGATCACGAGGAAGATCATCGCATAGACCACCACTGGCGCCGCGGCCATTTTCGACTGCGCGACCCATGCGGTGGCGAAGGGCAGCAGCGAGACCGCGAACAGATGGACGAAATTCAGCCAGATCAGCCGCGGCGTCGGCTGCCGCACCAGATGCAGCAGATGGTGATGATTGACCCAGATCACGGCGATGAACAGGTAGCTCGCCGCGTAGCTGATTGCGGTCGGCCACAGCGGCAACAGGTCGGCGAACCGCGAGCCCTCCGGCGCCTTCAGTTCCAGCACCATCACCGTGATGATGACGGCGATCACCGCATCGGAAAACGCGCCGAGCCGATCGGCTGATAGAGGTTTGTCCTGCATGGCAGTGCTCCTGTCCAATCGTGAAAAGAGGTCAGTGCTCTGTAACGCTGCGGATGGCTTCCTGGATGATGTCGGCGACCAGTTTTGGCGCGGTGACGATCGGCGTGTGATCGACGGGATGTGAACGCACCACAGCCTTCATCCGCGCCGCCATGCTGCGCTGTGTCTCCGGCGCGATCATCCGGTCGTCCTCGGCGACCAGGAACCAGCTCGGGATGTCCTTCCACCGCGGACGGCCGACCGGAACGGTGATGCAGGCCGGCGAGATTGGCCGCTGCACCGCCGCCAGCACCGCGAGCTCCTCGGCACGCGCGCCTTGCGCGAAGGCCGACGCGAAGGCGGGCTCCGGCAGCCAGATCAGGCCGTTGGCGTCGGGTGCAAGTTTTGGCGCGAACGGATGCGGCGGTGCGCGATAAAACACATCGGCGACGGTCTCGCCCTCGTCCGGCGCCAGCGCCGCGACATAGACCAGCGCCTTGACGCGCGGCGAGCGGGTCTCGGCAATGACAGCGCCGGCATAGGCGTGGCCGGCCAGTACGATCGGTCCTTCGACGCGGTCCAGCGTGCGGTTCAGCGCGGCGACATCGTCCGCGAGCGAAGTCAGGGGCAGCGGCGCCGCCACCGCGGTGATGCCCTCGGCATCCAGCGCCGTGATCACCCGCGCCCAGCTCGAACCATCGGCCCACGCGCCATGGGCGAGCACCACGCTGACATCCTTGTTCGACATCTTCAGCTCCCTCGTTTCGCTTGTAACCATTCAAAAGCCATTTGACAGGTTACGATGCTTATGCTCCAATGTTCGTAACTTGTCAATAGGCTTTAATCAGGTTATTTGCGGCGAGGTCGAAAAGCCGCCAGGAGGCAGCACCGTGCAATCCCATCCGCCCGCGATGTTCATCGCCGATAGCCTGGGGCTCGATTTCATCAATTCGATCGCGACCCCCGTCGATACGCCGGTGGACTGGATCGCCGACGGCGACGGCCTGTTGCGCTGGCTCGTGCAGGCGAAGCTGGTGCCGTCAGATGTGCTCGATGAGCTCGGCGCACGCGCGACCGCGGGCGAGCTCGACGACGTTGCCGGTCAGGCGCGAGACTTGCGCGAATGGTTCCGCGGCTTCCTGCGCAAGCATATGGGCCGGCCGCTGGCGCCGCGGGCGCTGAAGGAATTGGAGCCGCTGAACCGGCTGCTCGAAAGCGATCAGGCGTTCATCCGCATCGTGCCGCATCGCCATAAGCACGGCGATGACGAGCACGACGGTTTCGCGCTGGAGCGGACGCGGCGCTGGCGCTCGGCCGCGTCACTGCTCCTGCCGATCGGCGAGGCGATGGCCAGGGTCGTCTGCGAGGAGAGCTTTTCCGACATCAAGGCCTGCGAGGGTCCGGCCTGCACGCTGATGTTCGCCGATCACACGCGGGCCCGTGCGCGCCGCTGGTGCAGCATGGCGATCTGCGGCAATCGCGCCAAGCAGGCCGCGCACCGCAGCCGGATCAAGGATAGGGGCTGAAACCAAACCCAACCAACGGAGACCAAAAAATGGCACTTCCCCTGATCGTGTTCGACGTCAACGAAACCCTGCTCGACCTCGAGACCATGGAGCCGGTGTTCGCGCGCATCTTCAACGACAAGAGCGCGATGCGGCTGTGGTTCGCGAACTTCATCATGTATTCGGCCTCGCTCACGGTGGCGGGCTGCTACGTGCCCTTCACCGACATCGGCGCCGCGGTCATGAAAATGCTGGCGGATACGCGCGGCATCAGGATCGACGAGTCCGACAAGAAGGAACTGACGGAGAAATTCTCCACCATGCCGCCGCATGCCGAAGTGCCGGCGGCGCTGCGCAAGCTGCGCGCCGCAGGCTTCCGCCTGTTCACGCTGACCGACAATCTCTTGGAGGTGCAGACCCGTCAGCTGACGCACGGCGGCATCGTCGATCTGTTCGAGCGGCGCTTTTCGGCCGATGGCGTCAAGCATCACAAGCCGTCGCGGCAGGCCTATGGTTATGTCGAGAGCGAGCTTGGAGCAAAACCTTCGGAGTTCTGCCTGATCGCATGCCACACCTGGGACACGCTCGGCGCGGTGGCCGCCGGTTGGGAGGCCGCGCTGATCAAGCGCCCCGGCAATGATGTGCTCGGCGTCGGCCCGCAGCCGCAGGTCGTGGGTGACGATCTCAACGATGTCGCCGACCAGCTGATCCGCCGTTACGGCGCGAAAGGGTAACGGCCCCTGACGGATCGAGCGCTGGAGGGACGGTCAAAAACCCTCCAGGCCGATCGCTCGGAAGCGCATAAAACCGGAATGAAATCCATAGCGCTTTTCAACCATGCCCCTTGAGCCTTCCTCAACTTCCGCGGCCGATGCTTGCCGCGCCAAAGGGATCGACAAGGAGCTCAGAACATGCCGGCCAAGGCACGAACAACCGGACGAGCGACCGCGACCAACGCCACCGCGCAATCGCGCGAGGATATCCTTAACGCGCGGGCTATCAGCACGCTGGGCGCCGGCGTCGTCAACGCGATGAGCGCGGTCGGCGCCGCCGTCATCAAGAAGCACAGGCCGGCGCTCGGCAAGAGCCCGGATTGGTTCTGGCACATGTTCGCGAAATGCGAGGCCAAGGCCGCCCGCATCGCCGAGCAGGCCGCGCGCGATCCGGAGGCCTGCGGCGATGCCACCTTCATCGAGCTCTACGCCGCGCAATTGCCGAAGTTGATGGCCGCGGCGCTCGAGAGCCACGAGAAGGCGCTCAAGGGGAAGTAACGGAGCGTCGAAAAGACGCTGACAACGGCGATCGTCCCGTTGTCGTTCCCACCTGCGTTGCCGCGCAGGGCAGCTATGCACCGTGAAACCATATCTCGCCGCCGTTCGTATCCGAACGGTGGCGGAGGTCCGCGGCCGCGGGCTTCCGGATTTTTTCAATCCGGGGCGTTGGATGGTGAAGCACCTTGTTTCCGATGAAGAGAAGTGTGACGCGTGTAACGGGACGGGCTTTCCGGACGTGAAACAGCCGCGCGAGCCGGCACGGAAGATCTATCCGGAGCCGTGCAAGAAGTGCGGCGGCAAGGGGCGGATCAGGAAGGCCGCGTGGGGCAAGTAGCCGGCGCCGAAGGCAATCAGTCTTGCAAGGCGGGTTAGGCGAAGCCGTAACCTGCCATCGCTCTCGTCGGGCTCGTCCGGCCAGACCCTTTTGATCCGCGTCGACTACGACGCTGTGCTCGGACAAATGATGTCGCGAGAATGCGGATGTATGACTCACAGCCGTGCAACAAACTCGATGTCGTCCCGGGCAAGCGCAGCGCGACCCGGGACCCATAACCACGAATGGCAGTTACTCGCGCTATGCTGGGGCCACAGCTCGCTTCGACGGCTCAATCCTGTGGTTATGGGTCCCTGCTTTCGCAGGGACGACGATGCGGTGAGGGATCATGAGCATGTCCATCACCGTCATGCTGAGAGGCGAGCCTTGCGGCGCGCTTGCGCCGCTGGGCGAGCCTCGAAGGATCGACGGCCACCAGCCGGGCCGTGCATCCTTCGAGGCTCGCTCCGCTCGCACCTCAGGATGACGGCTCTGATAGTCTTCGCAGGGACGACGATACGGCGAGAGTTGTGCCCTACGCCACCAGCGCGATCTTCGGCGCTGTCGCCAGCACCGACTGGTTGCGGCCGTTGGCTTTGGCGGCGTAGAGCGCCTTGTCGGCGGCTTCGATCAGGTCGGACCATTGCTGGCCTGCATTCGGGCGCATGCTGGCGACGCCGATGCTCACCGTCGTGATGACCTCGCCCTCGCACCATTGCTGGACCTTGGCGCGGATGGTTTCGGCCAGATTGAAGGCCTCGAGCGGGGTGGTGCTGGGCAGCAGCACGGCAAATTCCTCGCCGCCGAAGCGCGCCGGGCAATCGCCGGCGCGGCGCACCGCATCCGAGATGCAGATCGCAATCCCGACCAGCACCTGGTCGCCGGCCTGGTGTCCATAAGTGTCGTTATAGGCCTTGAAATGATCGGCATCGATCATCAACAACGCGACCGGCTGGCCGTGCCGGCTCGCCCGGCGCCACTCGCGCTCGATCTCGGTGTCGAACTTGCGCCGGTTCTTCAGGCCGGTGAGGGCGTCGGTCGTCGCCAGCTCCTCGAGCTTGTCCTCGGCGTCGGCGCGACGGACGATCTCGCGGGCGAGGACCAACGTCGCGCTGAGCACGAACAGGACCAGAAACGCCATGATCGCGCCGATCCGGATCGCCTCGGTACGCCAGAGGTTGAAGACGGCTTCGAGCGGCTTGCCGACCACGACGTAGAGCGGGCCCGAGCTGCTGCGCCTGACATAGAGCCGCGGCGTGTCGTCGACCGGACCCTTGCCGGAGTAGGCGCCGCCCGCCTTCAGATTCTCGGCCTTCCAGTCCAGTTGCTCCGCAAGGTTCTTGCCGATCACGTCGAGATCGAACGGCGTCCGCATGATGATGGTGCGGTCGTTGCGCAGCACGGTGATGGTATCGCCGGGCGCGAGGTTGAGCCGGCCGAACATATCGTGGAAATAGCTGAAGCGGATCGAGCCGACCACGACGCCGAGAAAGCGGCCGTCCTCGCCGACGATGCGCCGGCTCAGCACGATGGCGTAGGCGCCGCGATGCAGCATCGGCCGGCTGATATACAGCCCGGCATCGGGATGGTCGCGCTGGACCGTGAAATATTCCTCGTCGCTGCGGTTCTCGGGTCGCGGATCGAGGCTCGCCGCGTCGATGGTCAGGTCGCCCTTGCTGTCGAACACCTGGATCGCGCCGAAATGTTTGGCGGTCGCGGCGTGATCGAACAGGATCAGCTGGCGCAGTTCCTTGCTGACATTGCGGATCTCCGGCATCTCGAGATTGCTGGCGACCGCGCGCAGCGACAGGTCGTAGAGCTCGATGTTGCGGCTGATGTCGGCCTCGATGCCTGACGCAAAATTTTCCAGGGTCTGGCGGGCCAGTTGCTCCTCGCCGCGGCGCATGTCGAACATCACGCCGGCGCAGACCGCGGAGAAGCCGAGGACGGTCGCAACCGACGCGGCGATCAGCAGCTTTGCCGATAGCCGCCAGCGCCGCCTTGCGTCGTTTCCCCGTCGAAATGGCATTTCCCGCTCCAAAGCTTGGTCATGCAACGGGAAATCTTGTTGTCGCCTTAAATGGCGACAGCGGCCGCCGAATGGGTTAACGGGTGGTTGCCGAAACCTGTTTTTTTGTCATCGAGGACGTTGTGAACGACTACGACGCGCTGCGGGATTATCTGAAGAAGCAGCATCTGCCCGAATTCGTGCTGACCTTCGAGGAGATCGAGGCGATCATCGATGCGGCGCTGCCGCGCGCCGCCCACCGGGCGTCGTGGTGGGAAACCCTGCGCAGCCCGCAGGAGAAGATGCCGCAGCGCGAAGCCAGTCTCGACGCCGGCTACATCGCCACGCGCCAGGCCGACGGCAAGAGCGTCAGGTTCAAGAAAATGTCCAACCGTCGTCCCGGCGAACGCCGGGACCCATAACCACAGGGCGTTGTTGTCACGAAGGCAACTGGCCCCAGCGCGTCATGGACGGGCCGCGGCGTATAGGTCCCGGCTCCCGTGTGCAGTTGCGCACGAGGCCGGGACGACAAGATCTAGCTCGCGGCTTCCAGCCGTTCCTCGGTGAGCAGCCGCGTAGCGGCGTCAGCGTCCATCGGCTCGCCGAAGGCAAAGCCCTGGGCGTATTCGCAGCCGAGCTGGTAGAGCTCGACGGCATCGGAATCCGTCTCGGCGCCTTCCGCGACCACCTCCATGCCGAGATCGTGCGCCAGCGCGATGATCGACTTCAGGATCACCGGGCGGGTGCCGCGGCTCGTGGTGCGGACGAAGGACTGGTCGATCTTGATGGTGTCGAACGGGAAGCGCTGCAAATAGGACAGCGAGGAGTGGCCGGTGCCGAAATCGTCGAGCGACAGCCCGGTGCCGAGCTCGCGGATCCGCGCCAGCATCTGGGCGGCGTGCTCCGGGTTCTCCATCACAAGCGATTCCGTCAGCTCCAGCTTCAGCGTGCCGCGCGCCACGGAGGAGCGCGACAGCACGGTGCGGATATCGTGGATCAGGTCGTGGCGCAGCAATTGCCGCGACGACACGTTGACCGACGCGAAGATCGGCTCGCGCGCCCGCATCGCGCGCTGCCACACCGCGAGCTGGCGTGCGGTCTGGTCCATCACGAACATGCCAAGGTCGACGATCAGGCCGGTCTCCTCGGCGACATTGATGAATTCCGACGGCGACATCCGGCCGAGCTTGGGATGGTCCCAGCGCACCAGCGCCTCGAAGCCCGCGATCGCGCGATCCTCGAGCCGCACGATCGGCTGGTACAGGATCGTGAGCTCCTGGCGCTCGATGGCACGGCGCAGATCGCTCTCGAGCGTCAGGCGGTCGGTCTTCCGCGCCCGCATCGCCGGCTTGTAGACGTCGATGCGGTCGCCGCCGATCCGCTTGGAGTGATACATCGCAAGCTCGGCGTCCTTGATGATCTCGTCCGAGAGCGGCGCGGCCGGATCGGACAGCGCCAGTCCGATCGAGGCGGTCAGGAAGATCTCGCGGTCGTTGAACGCGATCGGCGCGCGGATGGTCTTGCGGATGGTCTCGGCAAAATTGGTGATCCGCGCCGGGTCCTGCTCGGACAGCAGGATCAGGCCGAACTGGTCTCCGGCCATCCGCGCCAGCGTGTCCTGCGGCTTGAGGATGCGGGTCAGCCGCCGCGCCAGCGTCAGCAGGATGGAGTCGCCGACCGCAATCCCGACGGAATCGTTGACCTGCTTGAAGCGGTCGAGGTCGATCACCATCAAGGTCGGCCGCAGGTTCGGCATGGTCTTGGCGAGGTTCGCCACCGCGCCGAGCCGGTCCATGAACAGCCGGCGGTTCGGCAGGCCGGTCAGATTGTCATGCACGGAGTCATGCAGCATCCGCTCTTCGGAGTTCTTGAACTCGGTGACGTCGGTCAGCGTGCCGACCACGCGCGAGACCTCGCCGTCGGAGCCGACCACCGGCCGCGCCTTCAGTGCGAACCACATGAAGTGGCCGTCGGGCGTGCGCAGCCGGAAATCCTGCACCAGGCGGCCGCGGCGCTGGTCGAGCACGCTGTCGAGCGCGGCGCGGAAGCGGTCCTGGTCGAGCGGGTGCAGTACTTCGAGCCATTTCGCGGCCGGGCCTTCCAGCGTGCCGCGCTTCAGGCCGAGCAGTGCCTCGGTCTCGGGGCTGGTGAACACCTTGTCGGCGGAGACGTCCCAGTCCCAGATCAGATCGCCGGAGCCGGTCAGCGCCAAGGCGCGGCGCTCGACATCGGAGACCACGCCGGTGGTGGCGCCGCCGCCGGCGAAGGCGTGCTGCATTACGGTGAAGCCGATCAGCATCACGATCAGCACCAGGCCGCCGAGCAGCGCCGGGCCGACGATGTCGTTGGTGACGGAGCCCGCGACCGTCATGCCGGCCGCGACCACCCAGACCACCAGCAGGAACCAGGTCGGGATCAAGAGCACCGCGCGGTCGAAGCCGTGGGTCGAGAGATAGACGATCAGCGCGAAGCCGGCGAAGGCGATCATCACCAGCGACATGCGCGCGATGCCGGAGGCGACCGCGGGATCGAACAGCGCCAGCGCCACCAGCGAGCCGAGGAAGAGCAGCCAGCCGATCGTGATGTGCGAGTAGCGCACATGCCAGCGACTCAAATTCAGATAGGCGAACAGGAACACCAGCAGTGTCGCCGCGAGAATCGCCTCGCCCGCCGCGCGCCAGACGCGCTCGGCGTTGTTCGACATGTCGAGCACCTTGCCCCAGAAGCCGAAATCGACGCCGATATAAACCAGCACCGCCCAGGCCAGCGCCGCGGCGGCCGGGAACATGATGCTGCCCTTGACCACAAACAAGATCGTGAGCACGAGCGCGAGCAGGCCCGAGATGCCGATCACGATGCCCTGGTACAGCGTGAACGAGTTGACCTTGTCCTTGTAGGCGTCGGGTTCCCACAGATAGAGCTGCGGCAGCTTGTCGGTGCGCAGTTCCGCGACATAGGTGACGACGGCGCCGGGATCGAGCGTGATGCGGAACACGTCGGCGGTCGGGCTCTCTTGCCGCTCGGGGCGATCGCCGACCGACGGCGTAATGGTGGCGATGCGCGACAGGCCGAGGTCGGGCCACAACAATCCGGACGACACGATGCGATAGTGCGGCGCGACAATCAGACGGTCGAGCTGGTCGTCGGTGTTGTTGGCGAGCGCGAACACCACCCAGTTCTGTCCGCCTTCGCGGGCGCGAACTTCGATGCGGCGCACGATGCCGTCGGTTCCAGGTGCAGTGGAGACCTGAATGCGGTCGGTTTCGCTGCGTTGATGGTCGAGAACAGCGGTGAGGTCGATCGCCGGCGCGTCGCTGCGCACGCTGACCGCGTCGATCGCGTACGCGTCAGGCGCAGCAGCAAACATCATGAGGCCCAGCGCGAGCAGCGCAAGGCACCTGATCAGACGCAATGTCAGTACTCCGCGATCGACAAACTGACCGGGCCCGGCGACCGGCCCGGCGGTGGCGCGATAAATGACACGAAAGCGAAGGGAATCAAAGGGTTTCCGCCCCTGCTTCCGTCGCGAGAGTTAAACCACCAACACAATTTTGCCAATATGTTCGCTGGTCTCCATGCGCCGGTGCGCGTCGGCGGCCTTTTCCAGCGGGAATGTGCTGTCCATCAGCGGCTTGACGCGGCCTTCGCGCAGCAAGGGCAGCACCTTTGCCTCGATCGCCGCGACCATCGCCGCCTTGTCCGCATTACTACGGGGGCGCAGGGTCGAGCCGGTGTGGTGCAGCCGCTTGACCATCAGCTTGGCAAAATTGGCTGACGCCTTCGGTGCTCCCGACAGGAACGCGATCTGGACGATGCGGCCCTCAACCGCGGCGGCGTCGTAGTTGCGGTCGATATAGTCGCCGCCCACCATGTCGAGGATGACGTTGGCGCCGGCGCCGCCGGTGGCCGTCTTCACGGCTTCGACGAAATCGTCAGTCTTGTAGTTGACGGCGTGATCGGCGCCGAGCTTGAGGCAGGCATCGGCCTTGTCCTGCGAACCGACGGTGACGATCACCTTGGCGCCGAACGCCTTGGCGAGCTGGATCGCCATCGTGCCGATGCCCGACGAGCCGCCATGGATCAGCAGCGTCTCGCCGGCCTTCAGCGCGCCGCGCTCGAACACATTGTGCCAGACCGTCATCAGCGTTTCCGGAATGGCGCCGGCTTCCTGCATCGTGAGCTGCGGCGGCACGGTCATCGCCTGCGCGTCCTGCGCGATGCAGTATTGCGCGTAGCCGCCACCGGCGACCAGCGACATCACCTTGTCGCCGATCTTGTGCGTCGCGCCTTCACCGAGTGCCACCACTTCGCCTGCGATCTCGAGGCCGGGCAGGTCGCTTGCGCCGGGCGGCGGCGGATAGGAGCCGGAGCGCTGCGCGACGTCGGGGCGATTGACGCCGGCGGCCGCGACCTTGACCAGGATTTCGCCGGCCTTCGGCACCGGCAGCGCGCGGGTTTCCGGCACCAGCACTTCGGGGCCACCGGGCTTGCTGATGGCAACGACGGTCATTTGCGCGGGCAGGTTTGGCATGGTTCGTTCCTGGTCAGTGAGGAGGATTGGCTTGTGGCATACCGCCTTTTGCTACGAAGCGAAACGCCCTTAAGCCCCGAACCGCGCCGTCAGATGGCCTGCTTTCTCGGGGGTGATCTTCTCGACCAGCGGGCCGAGTTTTTCGACCGGCGTGCCGGCACC
The DNA here is from genome assembly GCF_000426785.1 of Bradyrhizobium sp. th-b2. Lineage (NCBI taxonomy): Bacteria > Pseudomonadati > Pseudomonadota > Alphaproteobacteria > Hyphomicrobiales > Nitrobacteraceae > Bradyrhizobium > Bradyrhizobium sp. th-b2. Next base: position 180,730 of record NZ_AUGA01000007.1, on the reverse strand, counting down.
TTGATCCAGCAGCGGGATGAGTGGGCCATTGGGCCAGCGCGGCACGGCGTCGTCGTGGCCGAAGGCGCGGAGCACGCGTTCCGACAGAGTTGGCACGATGCTCCACGCCAGCGTGGCGCAGAGCGCGACTAGATTGAGTCCCGTGCGGGTGATGACCGCCGCGCGAACGGAATCGGACTTGATGGCGGTCCATGGTGCTGCGTGCTGCAGGTACGCGTTCGCGGTGTCCCAGATCGCGCGGGTCGTTGCGGCCGCGGCACGAAACTCCAGTGCGGTGTGATGGCGGTGCAACGCTGTGATGCGCCGCTCCAGATCATGCGCAAGCTCTCGCTCGGCCTCACCGGGCGTGCCACCTTCAGGAATGCGGCCGTCGAAGCTTCGATGCGCAAAGCTGATGATGCGGTTGGCGAGATTACCGAAGATGTCGGCGAGGTCCTTGTTCACATCGCCAACGAATCTCGCGACGCTAAAATCGGTGTCGGCGCTTTCGGGCGCGTTGGCGATCAGCCACCAGCGCCAGAGATCGGCCGGCAATTCTTCCAGCGCCGCATCGGTGAAGATGCCGCGCTGGCGGCTGGTCGAGAACTTGCCGCCCTCGTAATTGAGCCAGTGGAATCCCTTGATGATGTCTGCGGTCTTCCATGGCTCGCCGGAGCCGATCAATGTCGCCGGAAAACTCACGGTGTGGAACGGGATGTTATCCTTGCCGAGAAACTGGATGTAGCTGACGTCGTCGGCCTGCCACCACCATTGCCGCCAGTCGCGATCAGGTGCGGCGGCCGCCCATTCCTGCGTCGCGGCGATATAGCCGATCGGCGCGTCGAACCAGACATAGAACACCTTGCCGTCGAAGCCGTCGCGCGGGACCGCAATGCCCCAGGCGAGATCGCGCGTGATGCAGCGGTCGCGCAGATCGGCATTGAGCCAGCCCTTCGCGGTCGAGACCACGAAGGGCGGCCATCCGGTGCGGCTGTCGATCCATGCGCCGATTGTCTCGACCAGCTGCGACTGGCGCAGGAACAGATGATTGCTGTCGCGGATCTCGAGCGCGCGGTCGCCTGATAGCGCCGAGCGCGGATCGATGAGTTCTGGCGGGTCAAGCAGCGTGCCGCAATGATCGCATTGATCGCCGCGCGCCGATTGATCGCCGCAATGCGGGCAGGTGCCGAGCACGTAACGGTCGGGCAGGAAGCGCCGATCGGCCGGCGACCACACCTGTTGCGACGTGCGCGCCTCGATCAGCCCGGCTGCGTCGAGCCGGCGATAGAAGTGCTGCGTCAGCGCATGGTTTTGCGGCGCGCTGGTGCGGCCGAAATGATCGAAGGACAGACCAAAGCGCCGGTAGATGTCGGCCTGGACGGCGTGCTGCGCATCGCAGAACTCCCGGACATCCTGTCCGGCCTCGATGGCGCCAAGCTCGGCGGGCGTGCCGTGCTCGTCGGTGGCGCAGATGAACAGCACGTCGCAGCCGGTTTGCCGCCGGAAGCGGGCATGGACGTCGGCGGGCAGCAGCGAGCCGATCAGATTGCCGAGATGCTTGACGCCGTTCACGTAAGGAAGCGCGCTGGTGATGAGAATTTTGGTCATGGGTTAAGGTCTTTCGCGTTTGCTGATGCCGACCCTCGAAAGATCAAATCGGAAAATCAAAAAGCCCTCCCGCATGATCGGAAGGGCTTGGGGTCGGCTCATGCCTGGCGCGCAGGCGCGCACTATCCCGTCCGGTCAGACTCCTCGCGGTCGGGCCGGGGCATTCGCGTCAGATGTTGCGCGCACACGAAAGTCACTGCAAAATTCTCCTCACCCAAGATCTATCATCTCTGGACGCGAGGCGCCAGATCATCATTGCCGGGAGGGCAACATGCCGATTGAGGATGACGACCGGCCGAAGAAAAAAATTAGCCACGAGATCGGCCAGGATCTCTACCTGCTGTCGGTCGAGGATTTGACCGAGCGGATCGCGCTGCTCACTGCTGAAGTCGATCGCTTGAAAGAGGCGATGGCGAAGAAGCGCGCGTCAAAGGACGCCGCGGACGCGTTCTTCAAGTCGTAGCTCTTTTCGACATCACATCACGTCGTCCCGGACAAGCGAGCAAAGCGAGCGCGATCCGGGACCCATAACCACGGCTGTTCCTTGTCGCGTACGGTTGGGCCACAGCTGCGTGCAACGCGGGCTTTGGCGGTTATGGGTCCCGGCCCCCGTGCGCAATTGCGCACTAGGCCGGGACGACTCTCGGGGATCAACTTGGCCCTGTCCCAAACTAGGTCAATGGCCGACATGGCAAACAAAGCCTGAAGAAATCCGCTCATTTACGGTCGGTTAAGCTTTCTCGATTATGACTGCATTGTCCTGGTTTGGACACCGAGTGGCTCCTGTCCACTCTGTTTGACGCCTCCCTGTTATCAACTTCAAAGCCGCCGGAAACGGCGGCTCTTTTTTGTGCGTCCTATCCGCCGGAAACCATAAATCGGGTTGCGGCTGGACTCTTCGGCGCGCCCGCGCAATGATTTGTTCATCATAAGCTGGCGCGTCAGATGCCAGCGGGCGTTACGTGGTGTGAGGGCGTTAACCATGGCCGATCGTTCCCAGAGCGAAGCCGGGCTTGTGCTGTTCAGTGAACGGCTGACCAATTCTGCGGCATTTGGCGTGCTGTTCCGGGAAGGCATGGACCTGGTCGAGCAGACCGCCGCCTATCTCGACGGCGACGGGCGCACCGAGGCCAAGGCGCTGGAACGTTCCGTCAGCCTGACCTATGCCACCGAAAGCATGCGCCTCACCACGCGGCTGATGCAGCTCGCGTCCTGGCTGCTGTTGCATCGCGCGGTCAAGGAAGGCGAGATGACGCTGACCCAGGCCAATCGCGAGAAGACCAAGGCGAAGCTGTCGGCGGCCGATCCCGGCCCGGCCGACATGGTGACGAAACTGCCGGAGCAATTGCAGCAGCTGATCGCCCGCTCGATGGATCTGCAGGCGCGGGTGCGCCGGCTCGACACCACGATCCACGCGCCGGCGCCGGATCGTTCGACCATCGGCAATCCGCTGGTGCCGCAGCTCAACCGCCTCAAGGCCGCGTTCGAGCAGTAAGATCGGCGCGAAGCGTCGTCACGGCGCGCGGCGCGGTTCGGCCCGCGTCCTCATCAATCAGCTCGGGCGCGCACCTTGTCCCAGCCGTGGCTCGGTCCCGGCGAGCAGCCGCTGAATGTTGGCACGGTGGCGCGCGATCACGTAGATGCTGCCTGCGATCACCAGCAACCGATAGGGCAGTGGCTGCTCCAGCGCGCAGACGAGGGCGATTGCAGTCAACGCTGCCAGCATTGAACTCAAGGAAACGATCCGGGAGATAGCCAGCACGGCGAGAAACACCGTCGCGGCTCCCAGACCGACCGGCCAGGACAGCGCCAGCAACACGCCGAGCCCGGTCGCTGCGGATTTGCCGCCCGTAAAATTCAGCCAGATCGAACGGCCGTGTCCGAGCAATACGGCAAGTCCCGCGAGACAAACAGCCCAAGGTGTCCAGCTCTCAAGATCAAGCGCCGCCGGTGGCGTGACGGTCGCGAGCCAGGGATAGAACCAGCGGGCAAACACGATCGCTGCCGCACCCTTCAGCACATCGACCAGCAGAACCACCAGCGCAGGCCATGGCCCCAGGGTGCGCAACACGTTCGTTGCCCCAGTGGATTTCGAGCCATGCTCCCGAATGTCGATGCCCCTAAGCAGTTTCCCCGCCAGATAGCCTGATGGCGTCGCTCCGAAGAGATAAGCGATCGCCAGTCCAGCCACGCTCGCACTCCAGAACATCATGGCAGTCACCTCGACGCTTTCATTTCAAGCGAACCTGATCTGGTTGTCTACGTCTTCCGCGATCCATGATTCCGCGCAAACGGATCGCGGCCGCCTCCAGTTCCTCCGGCGCAAATCCGCCGAAGCCGAGCATCAGGCCGGGCCGTGCTTTCAGCGCGTACATCGGCGAGATCGGCCGCACGACGATCCCGTCGGCGAGTGCGGCCTTCGCCAATTGCACATCGTCGATACCGCGCGGTAGCCACACCAGCAGATGCATACCCTGATCGCTCGGCTGCAGGGTGACGTCATCAGGCATGTGGCGTTCGAGCGCTGCGATCAGTGTCGCGCGCCGTGCGGCGTAGACGCCGCGAATGCGCCTGATATGCGCTTCGAACAGGCCTTCCCGCATATAGGCTGCCAGCACATGCTGGTCGGCGGTCGGCGAATGCCGGTCGAGCAGCGCCCGCGCGCCGGCGAAGGCGTCGATCAGCGGCAGGGGCGCCACGACGTAGCCGAACCGCAGCGAAGGAAACAGCACCTTGCTCAGCGTGCCCAGATAAATCACCCGCGACGGGGCGAGACCCTGCATCGACGGGAAGGGATGGCCTGCATAGCGTAGCTCGCTGTCATAATCGTCCTCGACGATCCAGGCCGCGCGGCGCGCCGCCCAGGCCACCAGCGCGTTGCGGCGGGCCATGCTCATCGGCATGCCGAGCGGATATTGGTGCGACGGCGTCACGAAGGCCGCGCGCGTTCGGACAAACGGCGATGGCGGCATCGACGTCGATGCCTTGCGTATCGACCGCAATGCGCGTGGTGACGAGATCGAGATCGTCGAGCACCGCCGTCATGCCGGGATAGGCGGGATCCTCCGCCCACACGCGATCACCCGACGACAGCAGCACGCGGCCGGCGAGATAGAGGCCCTGTTGCGTGCCGGCCGTGATCACAACCTGCTCGGGCTCGCAATGCACCGCGCGGGATTTGCGCACATAGTCGGCGATCGCCTGCCGCAACTCCATCAGCCCGCGCGGATCGCCGTAGCTTGCCGGCGCGGCCGCGCGCGATGCACGGACGCGGTTGCCGAGGCGCCGCCAATTTTGGTCCGGGGCGACGGCGCCGCCCGGGACTGCGATCGCAAACGGCGCCTCCGGCATCGGCGTGAAGGCCGCCGCGATTTTGGCAAGCCGCATCGCGCGCGGCGGCAAGTGGATCGGCGCGGTCTTGTTCGAACTGCGGTTGACGGGCGGGCGGACGGGCCGCGCTTGTTCGGCAAGCGTCGGCGCGACGCTTGTGCCGGCACCGACATGCGAGACCAGATAGCCCTCGGCCTGCAATTGCTCGAAGGCTTCCATGACCGTGCCGCGGGCAACGCCGAGCGAGGCCGACAGCGCGCGGGTCGACGGCAGGAATTCGCCGGCCTTCAATTCGCCGTTGGCGATGATGGCGCGCAGAGCCTGCGCGATCTGCCGCCCAACCTGTCCGGCGGTGCGGTCGATCGCGCGGAGCGGAGGGATGCTGATCGTGGTACGCAGACGGGGCATAGTGGATCAGTCAGTATGATCGAAAGTGGCTCTTATCATAGGCCACTTCGGCGCTATTGTGCGAGCAACAATTGATGAGGCCTCCGATGTACCTGCCGCCGCATTTCAAGATGGATGAGCTCGGCCCGATCCACGCCGCGATGCGGGCCTCAAAGCTGGCAACGCTGGTCACCGCGACCGCCGACGGGCTGATCGGAACGCCGCTGCCGCTGATCCTCGCTGCAGACGAGGGCGACTACGGCACGCTGTACGGCCATGTCGCGCGGCCCAATCCGCAGTGGAAGCTGCCTGCGGTCGGCGAGGCGATGGCGATCTTCACCGGGCCCGACGCCTATGTGACGCCGTCCTGGTATGTGACCAAGGCCGAGCACGGCAAGGTGGTGCCAACCTGGAATTACGTCGCCGTGCACGCTTACGGCGCGGCCGAGTTCTTCGAGGATGCCGATCGCCTGCTCGATGTCGTCACGCGGCTGACCCGATTGCACGAGAGCACGCGCAAGGAGGCCTGGCAGGTCAGCGATGCGCCTGATGATTTCATCAAGGCGCAGCTGCGCGGCATCGTCGGCTTCCGGATGCCGATCACGCGGATCGACGCCAAGAAGAAGATGAGTCAGAACCGCAAGCTCGAGGATCGCGCCGGCGTCATCGCGGGTCTCGGCGCCAGCGACAATCCTGCCGACCGCGAGGTCGCGGCGATGATTCCGGCGAACTGAAACGAAAGCCCCGATGGAATTGTACCTCGCGTTTGCGATCACCACCGCGACCTTCGCGCTGATCCCCGGTCCCGCCATGCTCTATGCTGCGGCTCGCACCTTGGCGGGCGGCCGGCGCGCCGGGCTGCTGGCTTCGCTCGGCCTGCATCTCGGCGGCTATCTCCATGTCATCGCCGCGGCCGCCGGCCTCGCTCTGCTGTTTCACGCGGTGCCGCCGCTATTCACAGCGATGAGGCTGGCCGGAGCGGCCTATCTGGTCTGGCTCGGCCTGTCGCTGTTCCGCGATCGCGACAATACCAAGCGTCCCGCGCTTGCGCCGCTCTCCGCGGAGCGCGCCTTCGCGCAAAGCATCGTCGTCGAGGTCTTGAATCCGAAGACCGCGATCTTCTTCCTGGCGTTCCTGCCGCAATTCGTCGATGCATCGGCGAGCCTGCCGGTTTGGGCCCAGCTGTTTCTGCTCGGCACCATCGTCAACCTGACGTTCTCGGCGGTCGACATCGTCTGCGTGTTTTTCGCCAGCGCCGTGATGTCGAAGCTGCAGCGCTCGCAGAGGTCGCAGCGGATCATGCAGCGGATCGGCGGCAGCATCCTGGTCGGGCTCGGCGCACGGCTCGCGTTCCAGGACCGCTAGGTCAGCCCTCAAGACAAGGTCGCTGCAAGAGCAATCAATGCGCCAAAGACACCAAGTGGCGCAAGGTGCGAAAGATCGCGGTGGCGCAGAACGGTCATAACCGCAGCCGCAACGATTACCGCCCCAAGCGCCAGGCCAATACTGCGACTGGCGGGAAGTGCAATCAGAACGGCGCTCATGATCTCCAGTCCACCAGTAAAAAGGCTCCACCAGCGCGGGTAGCCCCACCGCGCGAAATCACTTTGCGTCCCGGGCGTGCCGATCGCGTTGAAGAGGCCTGCGCCAAAGAATCCGGCGACGAGGAGCCAGGTTGGAAGAGCGTGGACCATCTCAGGCCGCACCAATCATCATGGGGATGGCTGCCAAGACCATGAACACCGCCGTGAGGCCGTGCATGCCGAAGGCGCTCTTGGTGGAGCCTTTCGCTGCGAGGATGAGCAGCATGTCGCCCACGGGGATGATTGCTTCAACAAGCAGGATGATGCCGACCCCGCGCGGATCGCCCCACGCCATGAACGCCAGTACGGCCAATCCCGATGCAATGTCGCGCACCCCCTTGAGGCGCAGCCACCAAACGGTGTTGGCGCCGTTTTCAGGCAGCGGCAGGCCGAAACTGCGCGTCGCGGTCGTTGGGCTCACGACATATAGGGTGCCGATCGCGATAATCGCGACAGCCACGAGCAATGCCATTCCGAGCGCAAGCCAATGCATCACATTGTCCTATTCTAGCAAAAGAAGAAAGTCTAGCGTTGCTAGCTAGATAATCTAGCATTGCTAGATTATCAAGCCTCGGTATGATCACGAATGTGTGGGCCTTCCGGACCTGGGAGATCGAGGATTGGGTATCGTCGAGCGGAAAGGGAGGGGCCGGGCTGAGCGCGAGCATCGCATTGTCGCGGCGGCGCGCGTGATCGCGGAGCGCGAAGGATGGGATGCTGTTACAGTCCGCCGCCTGGCCGAAGAGATCGAATATAGTCAGCCGGTCCTCTATTCGCATTTCGAGAACATGGATGCGATTGTTGCGGCAGTTGCAGTCGAGGGTTTTAAGGAGCTCACAGTGGCGCTTCGGGAAGCGGCAGGCGGATCGACCAGACGACGAAATGCGCTCAAGGATGTCGCGACCGCCTATCTCGCCTTTGCGTTACGTCATCCTGCACTCTACGAGGCGATGTTCATCCTTCCGACGGATTTGCGGTTCGCCGAAGCTGGAACCAGACCGGAACTAAGGGCCGGTTTCGAAGCCCTTGCGGCAGTCGTGACGCCGTTTTGCGTCGATGTAGCTGTCGTCACCGAGACGTTTTGGGCAGCCCTTCATGGGCTCGCTGCACTCGAACGTTCAGGCCGAATAAGACCCAGCGCGCGCGGCGAACGCATCGCACTTGTTGTTCGGGCGATCGTAGTTTCCGGAAATAGCTCGCCTGGCAGGTTTGGCGTATCGACCTCCAACGCCCGGAGCTGAGTTTCACTTTTCTCCTATCGAATATTTCGACCGGCGCTCCTCTCGCATGCGTTGCACTCGCCGGAACTCGGACAGATCATGTCGCGGGAATGCGAAGCTAACGTCCCCGCCTACACTGTCATCGCCCGGCTCGACCGGGCGATCCAGTACGCCGCGGCCTCTCGGCTCAAGCACTGGCGCCTCTGGAATACTGGATCACCCGCATGCGCGGGTGATGACACTGAACATGCTGTTTGACATTCGAATCCGAACCGATCCCCAAAACAAAAACGCCCCCGAGATGGAGGCGTTTTGCATTGGGTCGCGAAGGCAATCCCGAAGCGGACTTTAGTCTTTCTTGAGGAAACCCGAAAACTTCTTCTGGAAGCGCGACACACGGCCGCCGCGGTCCATCAGCTGCTGGGTGCCGCCGGTCCAGGCCGGGTGCGACTTGGGGTCGATGTCGAGGTTCAGCGTGTCGCCTTCCTTGCCCCAGGTCGAGCGGGTCAGGTACTCGGTGCCGTCGGTCATGACGACCTTAATCGTATGATAATTCGGATGAATATCGGCTTTCATGGCAGTTCCTTCGGCGCGCCGGCGCCCATCTCAAGATGTCTGGGGTACGGGATTTGGGCGGCTCTATAACGCATGGAGACCCACGAAACAAGCCAAGAAAGGGGCTTAAGCCCATCACCGGATTGGGACTTTACCGGATTTGCCAGCCGGGGGTCAGCGGGCCTATGTGGAGGCGATAGAACCGGTCTAGAAACATAATGAGCATAGCCGAACAGCTTGAGACCCCTCCCGGCAGGCCGCAGCCTCCGCGCGATGCGTTGCTCGACGAGGAAGCCTTCATCGAGAGCCAGATCACGGAGCCGGCGAAGAGCCGTGCCCGCTTGCGGCCGCTGCTTGCGCTCGCGCCCTATGTGGCGCGCTACAAGGGGCGGGCGATCCTCGCGCTGATCTCGCTGACCATCGCGGCGATCACCACGCTGGTCGTGCCGGTCGCGGTGCGGCGGATGATCGACATGGGCTTCACGCCCGAAGGCATCGCGATGATCAACAGCTATTTCAGCGTGATGATCGCAGTCGTTGCCGTACTCGCCTGTGCCAGCGCCTCACGCTACTACCTCGTGATGACGATCGGCGAGCGCATCGTCGCCGATCTCCGGCGCGATGTGTTCGCGCATCTGATTTCGCTGTCGCCGTCATTCTTCGATTCCGCGCGAAGCGGCGAGCTGGTGTCGCGACTGACCGCCGACACCACGCAGATCAAGTCCGCGGTCGGCGCCTCGGTGTCGATCGCGCTGCGCAATCTGATGCTGTTCTTCGGCGCCGCGGCGATGATGGTGATCACGAGCCCGCGGCTCTCCGGCTTCGTGCTGGCCGCGATCCCGCTGATCGTGATTCCGCTGGTCGCGTTCGGCCGCTGGGTACGGCGGCTGTCGCGCAATGCCCAAGACACGTTGGCCGATGCCAGCGCCTATGCCTCCGAGCTGGTCAACGCGATCCGCACCGTGCAGGCCTATACCGGCGAGCGGCTGGCCAGGACGCGCTTCAGCCGCGAGGTCGAGCAGGCCTATGACGCCGCGCGCAGCTCGACCAAGGCGCGCGCGATGCTGACGCTGATCGTCATCTTCATCGTGTTCGCCAGCGTCGTCGTGATCCTCTGGGTCGGCTCGCACGACGTGCTGGTCGGAACCATCAGCCCCGGCCGGCTCGGCCAGTTCATTCTCTATACGGCGTTCGCTGCGAGTGGCCTCGGCCAGCTCAGCGAGGTCTGGGGCGAAGTCTCGGCCGCGTCGGGCGCCGCGGAGCGGCTGTTCGAGATTCTGCGCATCAGGCCGGAGATCGCCGCTCCCGCCGCGCCGCGCGCGCTGCCGCAGCCGGCGCGCGGCGATGTCGGCTTCGACAATGTCAGCTTCGCCTATCCGACCCGGCCCAACGCGCTTGCGGTCGATGGCGTGTCGCTGAAGGTCGGCTCCGGCGAGAAGGTCGCGATCGTCGGCCCCTCCGGCGCCGGCAAGAGCACGCTGTTCCACCTGCTGCTGCGCTTCTACGATCCGAAATCGGGCACCATCTCGCTCGACGGCGTGCCGATCCGGCAGGCCGATCCCGCCGAGGTCCGCGCGCGGATCGCATTGGTGCCGCAGGATTCCGTGGTGTTCGCCGCCTCGGCCCGCGAGAACATCCGGTTCGGCAGGCCCGATGCCACCCATGCCGAGGTCGAGCGTGCCGCCGATCTCGCGCATGCCACCGAATTCCTGCGCCGGCTGCCCGGCGGCTTCGATGCCCAGCTCGGCGAGCGCGGCGTGACGTTGTCCGGCGGCCAGCGCCAGCGCATCGCGATCGCGCGCGCCATCTTGCGCGATGCGCCGCTGCTGCTGCTCGATGAGGCGACCTCTGCGCTCGACGCCGAGAGCGAAACGCTGGTGCAGACCGCGCTCGAGGAATTGATGCGCCACCGCACCACGCTGGTGATCGCGCATCGTCTAGCGACCGTGCTGTCCTGCGACCGCATCCTGGTCATGGACCAGGGCAGGATCGTCGAGCAGGGCACCCACGCCGAGCTGGTCGCCGCCAACGGCCTCTATGCACGGCTGGCGCGGCTGCAGTTCGAGGGGATCTGAGCCCGCGATCTTGCTAGGCGTTGCCGGGCCGCTTATGCGGCGCTTATGAGATCGCTCGCGCGATCCCCTCGAAAACCTATTGCCGCGCAAGGATAGTCACGCCGCGCCCCGGATCGGGCGCGCGGGGTGTTCGATCGATGCGCAGTGAGGGAGCAAGCGAATCGCAGGGCAAGCTGCTCTGCGCCTGGCAACTCGCCGTGCTGCGCTTCACGGTGACGCTCGACGACGCCGACCGGATGCACGTGCTCGCCGTGGCCGGCGAGCTCGATCGATTGGATGGTGCGGCCGCTGGCTCGTTCCATTTCTTCCGCAGGACGACAGCGGAGCTGTGCCGCGCGATTACCGGTCACGATGCCGATGCGGAGACCGTTGTCCGGCGCTTCCAGATGCAGATCGACAATCCGCGATTGCGGCGGGCCTTCGAGGCGGCGATCGCCAAGGATCGGACGCCGCCGAAGCTCGTCGCGAGCCGGACCAGACCGAACGACGATCTCTGGAGAGGCCTCGCCCCGCGACGGGCGACTGGAACGTAACGGACCTCGCCGCCACTCGCATCGTTGACGCGGCCTTCTCGCCTCGCGCGAAGGACGATTGCGTTACACCATATCGCAAGAATCCCGATCGGAGCGTTGCGATAGATGCGATGCATTTTTGTCTCTTGGCCCCGCTTGGGTCCGGTCGTAAGCCTTAATGAAGGCGGCCGGCCGGGACCGCGGTTTCGGACAATGCGGGGAGTGGCGAGATGGGTGGTTTGGTGATCAGCGGCGGCCGGGTGGTGGATCCGGCGAGCGGCATGGATGCGATCGGCGACGTCGCTGTGGTCGACGGCCGGATCGCTGCTGTCGGCACCGGCCTCGGCGGCGCCGAGCGGCAGATCGACGCCACCGGCCGCGTGGTCGCGCCCGGCTTCATCGATCTGCACGCGCACGGCCAGACCATTCCGGCCGATCGGATGCAGGCGTTCGACGGCGTGACGACGTCGCTCGACCTCGAGGCCGGCGTGCTGCCGGTTGCGTCCTGGTACAAGCGCCAGGCCGAGAAGGGCCGGGTGCTGAACTACGGCGCCGCCGCCAATTGGGCCTTCGCGCGGATCGGCGCGATGACCGGCTCGAATTCGGAAAGCTCGCTGGAATCGTTCGGCGCCGCGATGCGGGATCGCCGCTGGATCGAGAACGTGGCGACCGATGGCGAGGTCGCCGGCATCCTGGAGCGTCTTGCCAACGGGCTGAACGAAGGCGGCATCGGCATCGGCATTCTCAACGCCTATGCGCCGGGCGCCGGCGTGCAGGAACTGACCGCGGTGTGCCAACTGGCGGCCGCGCGTGCGGTGCCGACCTTCACCCACGTCGCCTACATGTCCCGCATCGATCCCGAGAGCGCGGCCGAGGCCTATATCCGCCTGATCGGCTATGCCGGCGCCACCGGCGCGCATATGCACATCTGCCACTTCAACTCGTCGAGCAAGACGGATATCGAACGCTGTGTTGCGCTGATCGCGAAGGCGCAAGCGCAGGGCTTGCCGATCACGGTGGAGGCCTATCCCTACGGCACCGGGTCGACCGTGCTGGCGGCGACCTTCTTCAGCGATCCCAAATTCGAGGAGCGCAACGGCCTCGGCTACGATTCGGTGCAGCGCGTGACCGACGGTCACCGCTTCGGCAGCCGCGAGGAGCTGCTGGCGGCGCAGGCCGAAGAACCCTCCACGCTGGTGCTGTGGCATGTGCTCGATATCGAGAACAACCAGCATCATCGCGACCTGCTCGACATGGCGGTGCTGTATCCGGGCGGTGCGATCGCGTCCGACGCGATGCCGTGGACGCTGTCGGACGGCCGCCGCTACACCGGCGACGCCTGGCCGCTGCCCGATGATGCCACCTCGCATCCGCGTTCGGCCGGTTGCTTCACCCGCTTCATCCGCGAATGGGTGCGCGAGCGCAAGAAAGTGTCGCTGCTCGAGGGCATCCGCAAATGCGCGCTGATTCCGGCGGAAATCCTTTCCGCAAGCACGCCGGCGATGCGCGCCAAGGGCAGGTTGCAGGTCGGAGCCGACGCCGATGTCGTGGTGTTCGACTTTGAGACCTTGAGCGATCGCGCGACCTTCTCCGCGATGAACCGACCGGCGGAGGGTGTGCGGTATCTCGTGGTCAGCGGCCAGCCGCTGATCAACGACGGCGTCCTCGATGTCGCGGCGCGGCCGGGCCGGCCGGTGCGCCGGCCGGTCGCCGGAGGCTGACGTGCCGGTCCCGATCCTGCTGGTCGCGGGTTTTCTCGGGGCGGGCAAGACCACCGTCGTGAACCATCTGCTGGCGCATGCACAAGGGCGGCGCATCGCGGCGGTGGTCAACGATTTCGGCGCCATCAACATCGACGCGGAGCTGATCGCGGGCGCCAGCGACGGCGTGGTGAGCCTGAGCAATGGCTGCATCTGTTGCACGCTGGAGGGCGATCTGCTGCGCACGCTCGCAAATTTGCTGCGGCGTGATCCGCGTCCCGAGTTCATCGTGATCGAGACCAGCGGGATCGCCGATCCCGCCGACATCGTGCGCAACCTGATGGATCCCGTGATCTGGAAGGAAGCGCCGCTGGAGACCGTGCTGTGCGTGGTCGACGCCACGCAGCCTGCGACGATGCTGGACGATGCGCTGCTGCGGTCGCAACTGCGGGCGGCCGATGTGGTGGCGCTGAGCAAGGTCGACCTGGCTGATGCCACCGCGCGTACCGCGATCCGCGACGCGGTACGCGCGGTGCGGCCGGCGGCGGTCGTGGTCGATGCGCTGCATGGCGAGGTGCCGACGGAACTATTGCTTCCGGCGGATATCGATCATTTGCCGGCGCCGCGCGAGACCGCGCCACGACGGCCGGTGTCCGACCGGTTCGAGACGCTGAGCTGGACGTCGGAGCGGCCGGTGCGGTTGCCGCGCTTGCAGCAGGCGATCGGCAGGCTGGCGCCGAAACTCGCGCGGGCGAAGGGATTGTTCGAGACGGTGGAGCAGCCTGGGCGACTGACAGTGTTTCAACTCGCCGGCGGACGCGCGACATTGGCTGCGGGCGGCGTGCCGGCACCCGGCGTGCCGCGCACGCGAATCGTGTTCATCGCCGAGATAGGTGTGCTCTCGCGCGCCGAGATCGATGCGATCATGGCAGGCTGCGTCGAAGCTACCTGAGTTTTCCGTCACCCCCGCGCAAAGGCTTTGCCTTTGTCGCTGGAGGAGCGCGTAGCGCGTCTCGAAGGGTGCACGGCCACCAGCCGGGCCGTCGATCCTTCGAGACGCCGCTACGCGGCTCCTCAGGAGACGGGTTAAGGAGGTCTCCGCGTCAGCGATACAAGCCGTGTGTCATCGCCGCAGCACCGTCCCGCAAAGCACGTGCGCGACAATCGCGCCGAATTGACAGCCCATCCCGCACCACCTATCGTTTCCGCCGACGGTTCCCTTCGGGGATCAAAAGGGAATGCGGTGCGAGGGTAACCCCAATGCCGCAGCTGTCCCCGCAACTGTAAACGGCGAGCCTTTCGTCAATTTGCCACTGGACCATTCGGTCCGGGAAGGCGTCGACAGGCGACGACCCGTGAGCCAGGAGACCTGCCGTCAGTCGTGGTCACACGCGAGCACATCGGGCGGGGGCGTCCTGGTGGGATCGGAGCACTGCCTTTTGGGCAATGCGCCAGTCCGCGTTCGCGGTGACGTGCCACGTTACCGCGGGTCCTTTCATGTCTCCGTCTTCTCCCGTTGCGCGCCGCTGGCGCCTCGGCCTCGTTTGCTCCCTGTCATCGCTGCTGCTGCCGGCTGAAGGTGGAGCACAAACACCGCCACCAACCAGGCTCGATCCGATCGAGGTCTCGCCCTCGGCATCCGAAAAGCCCAAGCCCGCGGCGCGAAGCAGCAACTCGGCGTCGTCGTCGCGGCCACGCTCCAGACCTGTACCGGCCGCGGCAACCGGCAACACACCGCGCGCCGCAGCGTCGGGCGCTTCGGGATCGGCGTCGCCGACGCTCAACGCCACCACGCCGGGGAGCACCGGCAGCCGTCTGAATCTAACGCCGCTGCAAACGCCGGCGAGCGTCGAGATCATCACGTCGCAGACCATCGCCGAACGCGGCCAGCATAATGTCACAGATGCCGTCACCCAGGACGCGGCCGGGTTCATCGCAACGCCGGCTCCCGGCAATGGCGGCCTGTCGTTCAGCACCCGCGGCTTTGCCGGCAGCAATTCGGTGATGACGCTGTATGACGGTACGCGCTTTTATATCGGCTCGGGAACCCTGACGTTCCCGTACGATACCTGGTCGACGCAGCGCATCGAGGTGCTGCGCGGCCCGGCTTCGGTGCTATACGGCGAAGGCGCAATCGGCGGCGTCATCAACGTAATTCCGAAAAAGCCGCTGGGCACGCCCTACAACGAAGCCGAGGTCTCGCTCGACAGCAACATGACGCGGCGGCTTTCGGTCGACAGCACCGGTCCGATCAATCCCAATGTGTCCTACCGGATCAATGCCACCGGCAACATGTCGGACGGCTGGGTCGATCGCGACAAGACCTCGAATGCGGTGGTCTCGGCCGCGGTGCGGGTGCAGGCGTCGGAAAATCTCGCCTTCACGCTCTCCGAGGATTATGGCGACCGCAGCCCGTCGCGCTATTTCGGCACGCCGCTGATCAACGGCGCGATCCAGGACGCGCTGCGCTTCAAGAACTACAACGCGCTGGACAGCACGATCCGCTATCAGGACAGCTGGACCCAGTTCAAGACCGAGTGGGACGTCGCCGACGGCATCAAGATCAACAACACGCTCTATTATCTGACCAGCGAGCGGCACTGGCGCGACATCGAGAGCTACACCTGGAATCCGAAGAGCAATCTGATCGATCGCGGCAACTATATCGAGATCTTCCACGACCAGAAGCAGGCCGGCAACCGGATGGACGCGACCTTCAGCGGCCACATCTTCGGCCTCGAGAACCGCTTCGTTGCGGGATTCGACGTTAACCACATCGACTTCACCCACACCAATAACTCGCCGTTTGGCGGCGCGTCGTCGGTCAACCCCTACGTCTTCGATCCCGGATCGTTCTTCGCGACGACCACTGCGACATCGCCCGGCTTCAATGCGATCGTCAATCAATACGCGCTGTTTGCGGAGGATCGTCTGTTGCTGACCGATCAATTGTCGCTCGTCACCGGCGTCAGGTACGATCGCCCCGAGGTCGACCGCACCGACTATCGGACGCCGTCGAACAGTTTTGACGTCGCGCTCTCGGGCGCCAGCTGGCGCACCGGGGTGGTCTATGAACCGATCAAGAACCTCGCGTTCTATGGTCAGTATGCGGTCGGCGTCGATCCGGTCGGCAATCTGATCTCGCTGTCGGCCACGCAAAAGACCTTCCAGCTCGCCACCGGCAAGCAGACCGAGTTCGGGGTCAAGCAGTCGTTCCTGGGCGGGCGCGGCGAGTGGACGCTGGCGGGCTATCAGATCGTCAAGAACAATTTGCTCGTTGCCGATCCGAACAATCCCGTCGGCCTCGCATTGCAGGTCGGCCAGCAATCATCGCGCGGCGTCGAGGCATCGGTCGGACTGGCGTTGGATTATGGCTGGCGTGTCGACGCCAATGTCGCGCTGCTGCAGGCGAAGTACGACAACAACAGCCAGCTGGTGAGCGGAAAGCTCGTCAGCTATGCCGGCAACGTTCCGATCAACGTACCGCAGCAGGTGTCGAACGTCTGGTTGACCTGGGACTTCGCATCCAACTGGTCGGTCTATGGCGGCGTCCAGATCGTCGGCCAGATGTACTCCGACCTTGCCAACACCCAGTTGCGGCCGGGCTACAATGTGGTCAATGGCGGTGTCAGGTGGAAGCCGGATGACCGCACCACGGTTGCGTTCCGCGTCTACAATCTGTTCGACAAGGTCTACGCGGTGACGTCGCCCTATGCCGGGCAGTGGCTGCTGGGCATGGCGCGCACCGCGGAACTCTCCGTCAACGTGAAGTTCTGATCATGCGCAACACTCTGGTCCGGCGAGGGCGGCGATGGCTGTATGTCGTCCATCGCTGGATCGGCATCGCGACCTGCCTCTTGTTTGCGATGTGGTTCATCTCCGGCCTCGTCATGATGTACGTGGCCTTTCCGCGCCTCACCGACGGCGAGCGCCTGGCCGCGCTCCCTGTCATTTCGTGGGGCAAGGTGCAGATCGCGCCTGACCGCGCGATGGCGATCGCGGGCATGGAGCATTATCCGCGCGATCTGCGGCTGTCGATGATGGACGACGTTCCGGTCTATCGCATCGCCGGCTGGAAGGGAGGCACCGTCACCATTTCGGCGGCCGACGGCAGTATCATCGACTGGATCACGCCGGACCAGGCGCTGGCCATTGCCGGCCACGATCCGCGTGCGGTGCGTCCGCAATTGCTCGACACGGTGACGCGCGATCAATGGTCGGTTACGGCGCGTTTCGACCTGTTGCGGCCGCTCTATCTGGTCGGCCTCGGCGACGCCAGTGGGACCGAGCTCTACGTCTCCGCGCGCAGCGGCGAGATCGCGCTCGACACCACGCGGCAGGAGCGGGTCTGGAACTGGCTCGGCTCGATCCCGCACTGGATCTATCCGACCGTGCTGCGCAAGGACGGTCCGCTGTGGCGGGATGTGGTGCTGTGGATCTCGGGCGTGTGCCTCGTGGTCGCGGTCACTGGCTTCTGGATCGGCATTCTCCGGTTGCGATTGATGCGTCGCTACGCAAACGGCGCCATGTCGCCATACCGCGGCTGGATGGCCTGGCATCATATTGCCGGGCTGATCGGCGGCATCTGCGTTTTCACCTGGATGTTCAGCGGCTGGCTGTCGCTCAATCCCGGCGGCGCGTTCTCCGGCCGCGGCGTCACCAGGGAGATCGCGGTCGGCTACAGCGGCCATGACGCGCCCGACATCGCCACCGGCTTCCAGTCGTCGCCGTCCGTGCCGGCCGTGGAGGCGCGCTTCGTCTGGATCGGCGGACACAAGCTGATGATGCTCGATGACAGCAATGGCCGTCGCAGCCTCGCCGATCCCGCCACCGGCGCGCCCGCGTCTCTCTCGCGTGACGAGATCATCGCAGCCGCCCGGCGCGCGGTGCCCGGAGCTGCCATGAACTCGGTCCAACAGCTCGATGAACCCGACGCCTATTGGTACACGCTGCACAACGCGCGCGAACTCCCCGTGCTGCGGACCGGCTTTGATGATCCCGCGCAAACCTGGCTGCACATCTCTCCGGTCACTGGCGAAATTCTCGACCGCAGCGACGACAGTCGCCGCTCCTATCGCTGGTTGTTCAACGCGCTGCACAGCCTGGATTTCCCGCTGCTGCTGCGCATCTCTCCCGCACGCGACGTCGTGGTGTGGCTGCTGTCAGCGGTTGGCACGATCGTCTCGATCAGCGGCATCGTGATCGGCTGGCGCCGGCTGCGGCGGCCGGTGCGAAGGAGACGCGTGTCCGCGATCCCTGTGCGGACGCCGTGATAGCGGCAGCTACTTGATGGTCAGGTGCACGTTCGGCGCCGGCGGGCCGGGGACCCATCCCAATGCAAACCGCTGGCCGGCGATGATCTCATTGCGCGAGAGTTTTGATGCGACCGCATCACGGAAGCGGAGATAGGCGTCGCGCTGCCGTCCGTTCGTGCGGGCGGCCGCCAGATTGAGCCATTTGTAGGCCAGCACGTAATCGTTCGGAACGCCGTGGCCCTTGTCGTACATCAGGCCAAGCATGGCCTGCGCGAACGGGTCGCCTTGCACGGCGCCACGATAGTAGAGATCGGCGGCGGCGTCATAGGCCTGCGGCACGCCAAAACCGTGCTCATACATGAAGCCGAGCAGGCCGAGCGCGCGCGCATTGCCGCGCTCGGCGGCCGGCGCGAGCTCCCGAGACGCCCTGACATAGTCGCCGCGATTAAAGGCGGCGGTTCCGCGCGCAAGGCTGTCGGCGCTCGCGACGGATGCGGTCATCGCCCAAAGCGCGACCGCAAGTGTAGCGCAGAGGCGGGTTCGCAGCGCGGGCATGCGGAGCATCCGGTTGCCCGGCTCAGTGGAAGCTGGTGGTGATCGGCGCATTGGTCGATGTCGTGGCGATGCTGCCGCGCAGTTTCGATCGAAGCTCCTCGGCGACGACCTGGGCGTCGGTACCGTTGCGGATGATCTGCGGGCGGATGAAGATGATCAGCTCGGTGCGCTGGGTGCCGTTGCTCTGATGCCCGAAGGCGTCGCCAAGGCCAGGAATCTGGTCGAGCACGGGAAGCGCATTGCGGTTGCCGCTCTGCTGCTCGCTGATCAGGCCGGCCAGCAGCACGGTCTGGCCATTGGCGACCGCGATTTGGCTCTTGACCCGCCGTTCCGACACCGTCGGCGTCAGGTTTACCGAGCTGCTTTGGGGAACGTTGCTGATCTCCTGCTCGACATCGAGCCGCACCGTGCCGTTGACGCTGACGCGTGGCGAGACCTTCAGGATGATGCCGGTGTTGCGATAGTCGATGGTGTTGACCACCGTGTTGCTCGTGGTCAGCACTGTCGCGCTGCCGGTCGAGACCGGGACGACGTCGCCGACCTGCAGCGTCGCGACCTGGTTGTTGATCACGACCAGCGAGGGATTGGACAGCACCTTGACGCTGGTGACGGCATGCAGCGCATCCAGGATCAGGCTCGGCTGCGTCGCGGAGCCAACCAGGAAGTTGAAGCCCGGGAAGGTCTGGTTGATGAAAGCATTGGTGAGCGAGCCCGCGACCGAGACGGCGCCGGTGGTCGCGTCCGTGGTGGTGGCGGGCGCCGATGTGGCCTGGGTGCCAAGGATCGAGCCGGTGTTCGGCTTCAGGCCGAGGTTTTGGCTGGTGAGATAGGTCTGCACGCCGTAGGACAGGGTGTTGTTGAGCGTGACCTCGGCGATCGTAGCATCAATGGCGACCTGGAGCTGTGGCTCGTCGATCTGCAGCAGCGTCGACTCGATGATGCGGTAGTTGGCCTGGTCGGCATAGATCAGGAGATTGTTGTTCACGACATCGGGCGTGATGCGGACGTCCTGCAGCACGGGCTGGCCGTTGCCGCCGCCGACGCCGGCGCCGCGTCCGGCATCCAGCGCGGCATTGTTGCCCTGGCCCGCATTGGGATTGTTGGCTTGACCACCGGCGCCAAATCCCTGGCCCAGGCCTTGGCCCGTCGCACCTGTCCCCGACGTGCCGCGGGATGCGAAGCCGCCCATGCTCGAATTCGAGCCGTTGTTGTTGTTGAGCGACAGACGATCGGCGACGCTTGACGTCGACGAGGTGCCGGAGCCCGGCGCGAGCTGGCTGTCGGCACTGTCGAGCAAATTGCCTGAGGAGCCGCCGAGGAACATGTCGGTCAGGACCCGCGCGATCTGGCGCGCATCGCCATACTTGACGCGGTAGACATGGACCGTGGTTCGCGCGGTGTCGTTGCGGTCGAGGCGCTTGATCCAGGTTGCGGCCGTGTGCAGCATGTCCGGCTTCTTGGTCACGACCAGCACCGCATTGAGGCGTGCGATCGGCATGAACTTGATGACGTTCTGGCTGAGGCCGTTCTCGCCGGAATCGACGATCTTCTCCAGCTCGGCGATGACAGGCGCGGGCGAGCCGCTCGAGATCGGGAAGATGCCGACCGATTGACCCCGCATCCAGTCGACGTCGAAGCTGAGCACGGTGTCGACCGCGGTGCGGCGCTCGGCCCCGGTGCCCTGGATCAGCAGAAGATTCCGCGTGGTGTCGGCGCGGATTGCGCCCGCCCTGGTGGCAAAGCTGTCGGTCAGCTTCAGCAGAGTCTGGGCCGACACATATTGCAGGGGAACCACCGAGATGCCGAAACCGGGTTCGGGATTGGCTGCCGCGGTATCGATGCGTCCGCCGCCGACGGCGTCGCCGAGCGGGGTCAGGCGATAGCCCGCGGTATCCTTGAGCAGCACCACGCCGCTCAGCCGCAGCGCGTTTTCAAGCACGAACACCATGTCGGATTTCGGCACCGGGCGGACCGAGACCAGGCTCACCGTGCCCTGTACCCGTGGGTCGATGGTGTAGCCGACATGAAGGATGTCGCCGAGCACGACCTTGGCGACGGTCGCCACCGGCGTGCTCTCGAAATTCAGATCGAAACCATTGCCATTCGCGGTCGGCTGCGGCCGCGCGTCGGCGACGGCCGTCACGTCGCTGCCTTCATACATCGATGCGCGGACGTTCCCGCCCTGGTTGCCGGGTGCCGCCGCGAGTGCGCTCACCGGTTGCGGCTGGCGCGGCAGCAGATCCAGCGAGCGCACCTTGTCGGTGACGTCGAGCTGGGACGCATCCACACTCTCGCCGACTGTTGCGGAATTGCAGGACGCCAGCAACCCCAGCGACGTCAAGACGAAAATGGCTGTCAGGCCGCCACGGATCGTCGGGCAGCGGCCCACTGTGCCTACGCGTTGCATGAAGGCCCTTCGCTACTTGCTGGCTGATATTTCGATGGCTTGCGACGATCGGTCCTGCCCCGCAGGACTCTTAGCGAGCGTTCATGACAGAAATAAATTGGTTACATGATTGTCGTTCGCGACCTGCATCGTGTCGTGCCAAAATTTGTGCAGCCGGCGCGTTGCTTGTGTCCGCGATGCCACCTCAAAGTTTCTTGAGCGCGGCGGACGATGTGACTTCGCACAGCTGTCACACTTCGGGTCGATAACCGCGCAGTTAACGGGAGCCGAACGGTGCCAGCGGCTCGGCGCGAGCTGATCCAGGATAGCGTGGCGGGATAAGAGAATGGCCAACGACCTGTCCGTTCGGTTTGTGGATTATCTCCGTCAGAACAATCACCTCGCGCCGACCGATGGGCCGGTCGAGCGGGCCGGGCAAGGCGCCGACCACAGGCAATTGAAGCTGTGGGAGGTCACCAGTCTTTCGCCTGTCGAATTCGCCGACGAAGCCGCACGCTTCTTTGCACTGGGCCGCCTGACGCTCCAGGAAATGACCTCGGCCGAGCCGCTGGTCGGGTCGTTCTCGCCGCGTTTCCTGCGCGAGACCATGGTCTATCCGTGCCGGGAAGCGGATGGAACCACTGTTCTCGCGGTCGTCGACCCCACCGATCAGGCGACGCAGCGGGCGGCGCAGATTGTGCTCGGCGCCGGGATAACAGTGAAAGTGGCATCGTCGGAAGATGTCGCCATCGTGCTGAACAACCGCGCCAGTGCCGAGGAGGACGAGGCCACCGAACTGACGGCGGCGCTGCCCCGCGAAGACGACATCGAGAGCCTGCGCGATCTCGCCAGCGGCGCCCCGGTGGTGCGCGCGGTCAACGATCTGATCGAGAAGGCGGTCGAGCTTCGCGCCAGCGACATCCATATCGAGCCATTCGCCGCCGGCCTGATGGTGCGCTTACGGATCGATGGCCTGCTGCGGCCGGTCGCGGCGCTGTCGGGCGTGCTGCCCCAGGCCGTGGTGTCCCGCATCAAGATCATCGCCAATCTCAATATTGCCGAGCGCCGCCTGCCGCAGGACGGCGCGGCGCGGCTGCGGGCCGGGCGTACCGATATCGATATCCGCGTCGCGATCATGCCGATGCAGCATGGCGAATCCGCCGTCATCCGTATCCTGCCCAAGGATCGCGGCCTGCTGGTCGTGGAAAAACTCGGGTTCTCGCAGGCTGATGAAGCCAAGCTGCGGCGGCTCTTGAAGTTGCCGCATGGCATGGTCGTGATCACGGGACCGACCGGCAGCGGCAAGACCACGACGCTGGCGACGATCCTGTCGATCCTCAACGAGCCCAGCCGCAAAATTCTCACGATCGAGGACCCGGTCGAATACGAGATCCCCGGCGTCAACCAGTCCCAGGTCAAGCCGGCGATCGGTCTGACCTTCGCCACCGCCTTGCGCTCCTTCGTTCGACAGGATCCCGACGTCATTATGGTCGGTGAAATCCGGGATACCGAGACCGCGCATGTCGCGGTGCATGCGGCGCTGACCGGGCATCTGGTGCTGACGACGCTGCACACCGAGACGGCGGCGGCCGCGGTGCCGCGCCTGCTCGACCTCGGGGTCGAAGGCTATCTGCTGCGCTCGGTGCTGCGCGGCGTGATCGCGCAGCGCCTGGTCCGGCAATTGTGCGAGCGCTGCAAGACGGCGCGGCCGCTGGCATTGGCTGATTTCACCGAGGACCCCCGGCTTGCGGCGATCGGATTGCGGGCTGGCGAGATTGTTCACGAGCCATGCGGCTGCGAACGCTGCGGCGGAACCGGCTATCGCGGCCGCCTCGGCGCATTCGAGCTGCTCGAACTATCGAATGAATTGCGCGAACTGATCGGGGAGCGAACCGACGGACTGAAGATCGATACGATGGCGATCCGGGCGGGCATGACCACGATGCTCGATGACGGGGTCGCCAAATGCCGCGCCGGATTGACCTCGCCCGCCGAGATCCTCCGCGTTGCGACGGTGCGGTGACGTCGTGCCGAATTATCGCTATCGCGCTTTGACCCAGACCGGCGAGATCGTGAACGGCACGATCGCCGCCCCGACTGCGGCCGAGGTGGCGCGGCGGATCGAATATCTCAAGCTGCTGCCGATCGAAACCACCGAGGACAAGCGCGCGTCCGGCGCCGCCGGTAGCCGCAGCCTGTTCGGCGGGCCGAGCGCCGCTGAGGTCACCACATTCACGCGCGACCTTGCGCTGCTGCTCAAGGCCGGCGCGCGTCTCGACGATGCGCTGGAGCTGCTGTCCGGCGATGCCGATGTCGGGCGGATGCGTCCGGTGGTGGCAAAAATTCGCGCGGCCCTGCTCACCGGCGAGAGCTTTGCCGATGCGGTCGCGGATCATCCGACCCTGTTCCAGCCGATGTACATCGCCCTGGTCCGGGTCGGGGAAATCTCCGGCACGCTCGACTCCGTGCTGGAGATGCTCGGGACCGAGCGCGCGCGTTCCGAGCAGATGCGGCGCAAGCTGACTGACGCCATGCAGTATCCGGCCTTTGTACTGGTCGCGGCGTCCGGCGTGATGCTGTTCTTCCTGCTTTTCGTGCTGCCGCAATTCTCGACCGTGCTGGGCGATTTCGGCGGCAAGTCGGATACGGCGCTCGCCAGCTTCATCGCGGTATCGGATTTCCTCCGCGCCAATGCCACGGCGGCAAGCCTGATTAGTGCGGCCACGATCGCGCTCGCATGGTGGCTGCTGCGGCAGGCGCGGGTGCGCGCCGCGCTCGTCAACGCGATCTCGCGGGTTCCCGGCATCAGCAGCGCCTTCCAGTTCTATCGCGCCAGCCTGTTCTGCCGCAATCTCGGCGTCCTGCTCGGCAGCGGCGTCAACCTCACCGCTGCGCTGCGCATCCTCGTCGACATCATGGCGGTGACCGGGAGCGAGGCGAACTGGACCGCCGCCGCCGACCGCGTCCGCCATGGCGGAAAACTGTCGGAAGCGCTCTCCGTCGCGGACAGCCTGCCGCCGATGGCGGTGCGCATGCTGCGGCTCGGTGAAGAGACCGGGCAGCTGCCGGTGCTGGCCGGGCGGGTCGCGGAATTCTACGAAGCAAAATTGCAGCGCAGCCTGGACCGTGTCGTCGGCATCGTCGGTCCGCTGGCGATCATCACCATCAGCACCGTCGTCGGCGGACTGATCGTATCGGTGATGACGGCGCTGCTCTCGGTCACGCAGCTAGTCGGTTAGAGCAGAGGTCATCGGTCATGATATCGCGCAACACCATCATCGGGGCATTTTCCATGCGAGCGGGACGCGCTCGGGCGCGGTCGCAAGGGCCGCGGCGTTCGGGGCAGGAGGGTTTCACCCTGGTCGAGATGCTGGTGGTGATCGCGATCATCGGCCTCATCATGGGGCTGATCGGGCCGCGCGTGCTCAACTATCTCAGCGAATCCAAGGTCAAGACCGCGCGCATTCAGCTGCAGAGCTTCTCCAGCGCGCTCGACCTGTTCTATCTCGACGCGGGCCGCTTCCCGTCCACGGCGGAGGGGCTCGCCGCTCTGGTCCGGCGCACGCCGGGGGTCGCGGCCTGGAATGGTCCGTATCTGAAGGGCGGCAACGTTCCGAGCGATCCCTGGAATCACGCCTATCTCTATCGGTCGCCCGGCGAACACGGGCCGTATGACATCGTCTCCTATGGATCGGACGGTCAGGAGGGCGGCAGCGGTACCTCCGCCGACATTTCGCTCGAGAAGGCGACAGCCGCCAACAATGAATAACACGGGTGCATGGCGAGCATGAATGACGCGACGCAGCGCGGTTTCACTTTGCTCGAGATGGTGTGCGTGCTCGCCATCATCGCGCTGCTCGCGGCCGTGCTGCTTCCGTTCATTCCGCACCAAACCTCGCGTTCGCGGTTGCAGGCCTATGCGCTGCAGACCGCGACGCTCTTGAAGGCCGACCGCAATGCCGCCATCGAGCGCAGCACCAGCGTTGCGACGCTGGTCGATGCGGCGAGCCGGGTGATCCACTCGGGCGCATCGCGCATGGCGGTGCGAATTCCCGACGATGTGCGGTTCGATGCCGTGCTGCCGCAGCGCTGCCAGCGGCAGGCCGCGCTATCGACCATTCGTTTCTTCGCCAATGGCGGTTCCTGTGGCGGCTCCATCGCGCTGACGCGGCTCGATGCGGGATATGAAGTGCGCGTCAACTGGCTCACCGGAAGGGTTGAAATCGTTGCTCGTGACGTCGCCGCCAACTAACCGCGCTGACGCGGGGTTCACGATCATCGAGGTGCTGGTGGCGCTGGCGCTGGTGGCCGTCTCGATCGTCGCGATCGGCGCCGTGATGGGTGTCAAGACGCGCGGTGTTCGCGCCATGGAGCAGCACGTCGCGCTGATGCAGGCAGCGCGCACCTTGATGACGGTCGGCATTCCGCCCCGCGCCGAATTGCAGCCGGGCTCATCGACCGGGCAGGCGGAGGGCTACCGGTGGACCGTCGACGTCAGTCCGCTCGGTGGTGACTGGACGGTTCCCGAGGGCAACGTGCCCTGGGCCCCGGAGCTGGTGAGAATTCGCGTCAAATCTCCGGGCGGCGCATTGTCCGACGTCCGCACCGTGCGCCTGATGCCGAGGTCCTCGCAATGACCCCGGCGAACACAGACCAGCGCGCGCATGAGCGCGGCTTCACGCTGATCGAGACCATCGTCGCGCTGGCGCTGATGGGGCTGTTGCTGTCGGCGCTCGCCAGCATCACGGCGCAATGGTTGCCGAGCTGGAACCGGGGGCTCGACCGGATCCAGCGCAGCGAGCTGATCGGGATCGCGCTGGAACGGATCGGGGCCGACCTCGCCGCGGCGGAGTTCGTTGCCGCCAATCGCGACGCCCACAAGCCGCTGTTCGATGGATCGGAATTGTCGGTGACGTTCGTGCGGACGTCGGTGGGACCGAATGCGGGGCCGGGGCTCGACATTGTGCGGCTTGGCGAGATCAGGGATCGCGGCGAGTTCGTCACGGTGCGTTCGCAGGCGCGGTTTACACCGCTGGCCGACGGAGTGTCGCTATCGGAACAGGTGCATCTCGGCAGCCCGGTCGTGCTGCTGCGCGCGCCCTATCGGCTGTCCTTCGCCTATGCCGGTGCGGACCGGGCATGGAAAAGCGTGTGGCGGGATGCCGACAGACTGCCGGCGATGATTCGGCTGACGGTGCGTGATGCTGCCAGCGAACGGGTGCTGTCGGTGTCGACCATCGCGCCGGTCCATGTCCAGATTCCGAGCGACTGCACCAAGCCGGACGGCAATTGCGGCGACAAGCGCAATTCCGACGGCAACGCCGATCAGGGCAAGACGTCTACCGATCAGGGGAAGACGTGATGGGCGCGACCGGCAAGTGCGGCCGAACGCCGGCCGATCGCGGCTTCGTCATCGTTGCGGTGCTCTGGATCCTGCTGGCGCTGTCGTCGCTGGCGATCATCTTCTCGGCCTATCTCGCCGCGTCGGCGCGGGCGCTGGCCGCCAGCGACCTGTCGTTGCAGACCGAGGCGCTGATGTCGGCCGGAGTTGAGCTCGCAGCTTATCAATTGACGCTGACGGATGAGAAGACGCGGCCGCAGAGCGGGGCTTTTCATTTTGGGCTGGACGATGCCAGCGTCGGCGTGACCTTCACGTCGGAGGCGGGCCGCCTCGACCTGAATTACGCATCGAAGGAGATGCTGATTGGCCTGTTCGTCGTGCTCGGCGCCGGCAAGGACGCAGCCGGCGAATACGCCGACCGGATCGTCGGCTGGCGAACCCGGCCCGCGCCGGGCAGCGAGAATGTCGAGGCCGCCCGCTACAATGCGCTTGGCTACTCGCCGCGCCAGGGCCTGTTCGTCCATGTCAACGAGCTGGCGCTGATCGCCGGTATCCCCGAAGCCCTGGTCGACCGCGCGCTGCCGTTTGTCACGGTGTTCAACGGCAGCCCGGATGTCGATCTGAAGATCGCGGCGCCGGAAATCGTCAGGGCGCTGGACAAGGCATCGGGCAACGATCAGGACGGCTTCGGGGCGCGTTCGGCCTCGCCAAACGGCATCGCGGCCGGAACGCAGGCGCCGAACGCGCAAAGTGCGGCATCGACGGCGCAGAGCCCATGCTACCGGATCGCGATCTCGATCCGTTTCCGCAACGGCCATCGCACCACGTCCGAGGCGGTGATCGCGCTCGGCGACAAGGTCGAGCCCTATCGTGTGTTGTCCTGGCAGAACGATGTCGAACCGCGAAATCCGGTTCTGCTTCGCGGGAGAGGTTGATGGCAATATTTGCCGAAGCACGACAATGGTTCGAGCGTTGGATCGGCGCCGTCGCGGTCACCGTTGACGGCGTCGCTGATAGGTTCGTGCGCCGGCGTGGCGTCGCGCTCGACGAAAATGCCGACGGCACATTCACCGCCCGTCTCGCGGTGTCGAAGGATGGTTCACCCTCGGTGCCGGTTTCGTTTCGGCTCGATCACGATGTGCCACAGCCTCCACTGTCAACGGATTGGAAGACGGCGTTCGACGGCAGCCGGATCGAGGTGCGCTTGCGATCGGATCAAATCGTCAGCCGCGTGCTCGATTTCCCGAGTCAGGCTGGCGATTTCCTCGACGGCATGATCCGCGCGCAGGTCGACCGGCTGACACCATGGAGCGCCGCTGACGCGGTGTTCGGCTGGGGCGCGCCGCGGCCGGTCGGCAATGATCGTATTGAAGTCGCGTTCAGTGCGACCGCGGCGGCCAAGGTCGATCCGTTGATCCGGTTGGCCAGGACGCTGGGCGGCGCTTCCATCGCGGTCTCGGCGCCGGCGGTTGGCGGCGACGGCACGCTGCAGCAGGTGACGTTGCTCGATCGGCCGCTGCGGGGTCTTGCCGGACATCTGGTTCCGCGCCTGTTGCGCATCGGCCTGGTCTCGACGGCCGCCGCAGCCGCGGTCTCGCTGCTGCTGAACATCTATCTCGGCGGCTGGCTGCAATCGGAGCAGGACGATCTCCAGCACCGGATCTCGCAGCGCCGTGCCGCGCTGCGCCTTGACGCCAATGGCGATTCGTCCGGTCTCGGCCTGTTGGCCAAGCGCAAGCAAACGACGCCATCGAGCGTCATGGTCCTGGAAGCGATCTCGCGTGTATTGCCCGATACCACCTATGTGACCGAGCTGCGCATCGAGGGCAACAAGGTGCAGGTGGTCGGAATGACCCAGGATGCGCCATCCCTGATCAGGCTGCTGGAGCAGTCGCCGCAATTCACCCGCGCCACGTTCTTCGCGCCGACGACGCGCGCAGCGAATGAGACGGCGGAGCGGTTCCACGTCGAGGCCAACATCACCGCGAATTTTGGGTCCGGCACATGAGCACAGCATCCCGATCGCTGGCCGCCGTCAGCACCTCGCCACTGGTCGCGACCGCGAGCTATCTCGGCCTTTTCGTGCTTTTGCTCTTTGTCGTCATTTCGTCGCTGTCTGATATCGCTGGCCTGCGCAGCGATGTTGCGGCCTCGGCCGGAATGCTGGAGCAGCTCGAGGGACGATCCAGGGCGAACACCGCGCCAGGTCAGCCCGCGATGCCGACCGGCTCCGCTTATCTCGAGGGCGCCACCGTCACGGTTGCCGGCGCCACCTTGCTGCAACGTGTGTCGGGTGCCGTGATCAAGGCCGGCGGCAACGTGCTGTCGACGCAGCTAGACGTTCCCAACGTGCCGGCGAAGGCCGGCTTTCTCAGTATGGTCGCGAGCTGCGAGATCGAGCAGGCGCAATTGCAGCCGGTGCTCTACGATCTCGAAGCCAGCATGCCGTTCCTGTTCATCGACCAATTGGTCGTGCAGCCCGTCGCCGACGAGGCCGCCAAGGGCGCCGATCCCGGCAAGATGCGCGTGCTGCTCGGCGTGTCCGGACAATGGCGGGGAGCCAAGTGATGCGACGCTTTGCAGCGATCATCGTGCTCCTGGCCGCGTCGGTTCATGCTGCAGCGGCCGCCGTGCCCGACCGGTCCGGCGATGCGCTCGATGCCGGGCTGCTCGATGATACCCGCCTGGGCGGTCCGGTGCTGAGCTCGCCGCCGCCGTCCGAACCTGTAACGTCGGTCCGCGTGGCCCCTTCGCCGGCGCCGCCGCCGCGGCCACTCAGCGCAAATCCGCTGTGGGGCATCCCGCTCAAGACGCTGTCCAACACGCGCGACCGGCCGGTGTTCTCGCCGTCGCGGCGGCCGCCGCCCGCCGTCGTTGCGGAACCGGAGGTCAGCAAGCCAGCGCCGACGCCGCCGCGCAAGGTCGCGATCGAGCCGCCGCCGCTGTCGCTGGTCGGCACGATCGCGGGAGATGATGAAAGTTTCGGGATATTTCTCGATCAATCGAACAAGACCGCGCTGCGACTGAAGGTCGGTGACGATTTCCAGGGATGGAAGCTGCGAGCCATCAACGGACGTGAAGTCAGGATGCAGAAGGACGAGCAGGAGGCCGTGCTCTCATTGCCCCAGCCCGGCGGTGAAGAGAGCGGCGACGTCCGGCTCGTTCCGGTCAGCACGGAGCGGAAGCCTTTGGCCGCGCGGCGCCAGATGTGATTGCAGCGTCCAGCGGAAACTAGATCAGCGCGAGCCAGCTCTGAAGTGCCGCCGTCAGGAGAAGGCCGAGCGCAAGAAAAGGACCGAACGGGATCGACGTCTGGCGCTTCATCTCGTGTCCTGCGAGTTGCAGGCCTCCGGCAACTGCAAGTGCCGCGAGTGCCGCGATCAGCAGCAAGGTCGGAACCCCTGTCGCGCCGACCCAGATCGTGGCGGCGGCAAGAAACTTGACGTCGCCAAGTCCCAATCCGTCGACATGCCGCAAGGCGAAGTAAAGCCGCTGCAACAGCCAGAACACGGCGCCGACGAGGACCGCGCTCGCCATTGCGGTGAAGGCGGCTGTCGTGCCTTCAGTGACGACGACGTTCGCAAGACCGAGCGCGGCGATCGCAAGGTTCAGCCAATTTGGAATGATGCCGTGGCGAAGATCGATCAGCGCGACCGCGCAGCAGAGCATGCAAAGCGCGCCGTAAGACCCGATAAAATAAAGAACTTCGCGATCGATATGCATGGTGACGGGATAAGTGTGACGCGTGCTCAATGTGTTGCAACAACTCGCGCGCGTTGAACAGTCCATTCTCAATTGATCCGTCACCGCGCGACGGGTTTGCGAAATTGTGATCGTCATCGACGATAGCGAAGCAGAAAAGATGCGACAAAATGTCTGCGCTGTCACAAATCCGCATAGGACACCGACAATAGTCCGCACCACTACGTGCCGCGAGCCCTTCGTGGCAGATGAGTGGGTTGACTATGCACAAGATGCGAGTGGCGGCGTGCCTTGCTTTGCTGGCAGCGTTCGCGGGCGTGCGCGCCGCGAATGCCGGCGCTCTGGAGGAAGGTGCCGAGCGCTATCGGCCGTATTTGATCGAGGGCGTCGCCAGTGCGCTGACAGGCGCGCGTGCATTGCGCGAGCGCGCCGCGGCAGCGGATTTGCCCGGTGCGAAGAAGGCCTGGCTGTCGGCGCGCGCCGGCTGGGAGCGCTCGGAAGTGTTCACCGCAGGATTCGTTCCCGAGCTCGATGCGCAGATCGACGCCTGGCCGAACGCGGACAGCGGGTTCCACGCCATCGAGGCAAAGCTGTTCGGTGCTGCAAGCACCGACGTCGCCACTGACGCGGCGGGCCTTGTCGAGCATCTGAACGACCTTCACGGCAAGCTCAAGGACATCAAGCTGACGCCGCAGGGCCTCTTGGACGGCACGGTGCGGCTCGCTTACGAGGTCGGAGAGAGCAAGGCTGATGGCGGCGAATCGCGCATCAGCGGCACCTCGCTCGACGACATGCGCAACAACATCGCCGGCATCGACTTCGCTTACCACACGATTTTCTCTGCCGCGCTCAACACGGTCGACGGCAAGCTCGACGAGACGGTGAACAACCGGATCGAGCAGCTCGAGGCGATCGTCGCGACGCCCGACTTGCCGCGTGTCAACATTGCCGATCTGCGCCAGACCAGTGAGGAGCTGGTGATCGCGTTGCAGAGCGCATCGGCGAAGCTCGGCCTGCAGCGGCCGACCTTGGAGGCCCAGGCGCGATGACATCGCTTCAGCTGCGTCTGGCTGCACTGCTCTCCGGCGTCATCGCCCTTGCACTGCTCGGGCGCGCCGTGGCGTTTCCGGTCGATGGCGACAAGACCGTGCTGCCGGTTGCGACCGAGCTGAACGAGGATGCGCTCGACAAGCCGCGCGAGGTGTTCCAGTCCGAGCGCACCGGCAGCAAATCCTATCTGGTGAATCTCGGCGATCTCGCTTTCAATTCGCCCGGGTTGCTTGGCGAGGTGGCGCGGCAGGCCGGCGTGAGCTGCGGCACCTGTCACGTCAATGGTGCCAACAACGCCAAATTCTTCATGCCGAAGATGTCGAGCCGGCCCGGCACGTTCGACACCACCGGTCCTCTGTTCAATCCGAAGGCCAACAATCTGTCGTTCGATCCCGTGCGGATTCCGAGCCTGCGCGGCGCCCGCTACCTGGCACCCTATGGCGCCGACGGCCGGTTCGCCTCGCTGCGCGATTTCGTCCACAACGTCATCACCAGCGAGTTCGCCGGACCGGAGCCGTCGCCGGCAACGCTCGATGCGATCGTGGCCTATATTCACGACATCGACTTCCTGCCCAACCCGAGCCTGGGCCCCGCGGGACGGCTGGCTGGCAAGATCACCGAGCCGGAACGCCGCGGCGAGGCGTTGTTCTCGCGGCCGTTTCCGCACGATCCTGCGCTGAGCTGCGCCGGCTGCCATGTTCCATCGTCGGGCTTTGTCGATCATCAGCAACACGACATCGGTTCAGGCGGACTGTTCAAGACGCCGACCCTGCGCAACGCCGACTTCAATGCGCCGTATTTTCACGACGGCCGCTTCGACAATGTCAGCCAGGTCGTCGATTATTTCGACCGCACGTTTCAGCTCGATCTCTCGGCGCAGGACAAGGGCGACCTCGTCGCCTATCTCACGGCGGTGGGCGATGGCGTGCAGCCCTATGAGCGCGACGGTGCCGGCGCCACGCTGAAGGAGATCAACGATTTCTCGACGGTGCTTGCGACCGCGATTCCTGCCGGCGACAAGGACATCGTCGCACTGGCGGTCGATACGATCGGCCGTGAGCTGCGCGAATTGACCGAGCAATACCCGGATCGCAAGAACACCAGCGTATCAGGCGGCGAGCAGCAGCGCGTGCTTGCGCGCAGCGGTCTCAAGGAGCTGGTGCTCACGCTGCGGCGAATCGAAATGGCTGTTGCAGCGGGGCGCAGCGCGGATGCTGCAACCGAGTTCAGGAACTATCGCAATCTGATGGCCGCTGCTGTTCCGGCGTTGCTGGCCAGTGCGGAGCCGTGGTCGTTGTTCAATCAGAACGTGCATGATCAGCATTATGCTGCGCTTCGCCAGGTGATGCGCTCCAAGCATGTTTCGCATTGATTGGGCTGTATTTAAGCTCTTTTGCTGACCCGCTTCGCTGCGTGGATCGCTTGATCGTTTCTCAACCAATGATTGAATATTTGAATCGCGGAGTTGCGCGCGCTGCTGATGATGTCTCCGCGAAAATATTTGAACGTTTCGAAATTTCTTGCGCGCATTCATGTAAGCGAAAACCATGCGTCATATTGCCGCACTAAGCAGGGTGCGTTGCTAACCGCAAACACCTGAGGTCGACAATGAGTTTGAATTACAAAAAGCACTGGCGAACCAGCACCGCGCTCTGCATCGCGTCTACGGTGCTCGTTGCGACAGCCGCATATGCCGCTCACTATCCGGGCGGTCACAGTGATTGGGACAAGCGCCCGCATCACAACAACAAGGCGCACCACGACGCCGATCGCGCCAAGAATGACCACGATCATGGTGACAAGGATCACGGCGACAAGGTGAAGACCGCCTCGCCGATCAAGCACGTCATCATCCTGATCGGTGAGAACCGCGGCCTCGATCACACCTTTGGCATCTACAAGCCGAAGGGCAAGGGGCAGACGATCTCCAACCTGCTGTCGAAGGGCATCGTCAACGAGGACGGAACGCCGGGTCCGAACTTTGCGCAGGCGCAGCAGTACTCGGTCGCGGGCCAGACGTCCTTCTATATCGGCGCGCCGACCATCTCGAAGTCGCCCTACAACGCGACCAACCTGATGCCGCAGCCGAACACCAACGGCACGCCGACCGCGCAGAGCGACACCTCGCCCCCGTTCAAGACGATCGCCGAAGCCAGCGTCGAGAAGGACATGGACCCGGCGGATCTCGACATCCTCACCACCGGCTTCAGCGGTCTGCCGACCGGTGTGCTTGATACCCGCGTTCCCGGCGCCGGCGGTCTGAACGGACCGTTCCAGTTGCAGGGCGAGCAGCTCTCTGACGACGACTACACCGGCGACTCGACGCATCGCTTCTATCAGGACTGGCAGCAGGAAGACTGCAACGCCGCCAGCGCCACCAAGAAGAACAACTCGGGCTGCCTGAACGACCTGTTCCCGTTCGTGATGGCGACCTATTCGGCGTCCAACAAGAGCATGGCCAACTCGATGGGCTTCTACAACGCCCAGCAGGGTCAGGCCCCGGTCCTGAAGATGCTCGCCGACCGCTTCACGCTGAGCGACAACTTCCACCAGTCGTTCCACGGCGGCACCGGCGCGAACCACTTCATGCTCGGCACCGGCGATGCGGCGTTCTGGAGCGACGGCAAGGGCAACCCGGTGACGCCGCCGGCCAGCCTGATCGCCAACCCCAACCCGGCCGCGGGTTCGGTCAACCGCTACACCGTCGATGGCAATTGGAGCAACTGCTCTGATGTCTTCCAGCCGGGCGTGAAGCCGATCGTCACCTATCTCAACAATCTGCCGTACGCGGCCGAGCCGAACTGCAAGCCCAACCACTACTACATGCTCAACAACGTCAATCCGGGCTATCTGCCGAACGGCGCGCTGGCGGGCGGCAACAACGTCCCGCCGTCGTCGGTTCGCACGATCGGCGACGCGCTCATGGAGAAGAACATCTCCTGGGCGTTCTATGGTGGTGCGTTTAACGACGCCGTGGCGCTTTCCAACGCCGCGGTTGCCGCCAATCCGTCGAACCCGAACCTCAGCGCCGCCGCGGTTGCCGATCCGGCACACGCGCTCGGCGTTGCCTACTGCCAGATCTGCAATCCGTTCCAGTATGCGACCTCGATCATGGCCAACCCGGCCGTGCGCCAGGCTCACATGAAGGACACTGCCGATCTAATCACGTCGATCGAGAAGAACACGTTGCCCTCGGTGTCGTTCGGCAAGCCGGATGGCCTGCTCGACGGTCACCCGCAGAGCTCGAAGGTCGATCTGTTCGAGGCCTATGTCCTGAACGTGCTCAACGCGCTGGACAACAACCCCGAGCTGAAGGCTGAAACCGCTGTCTTCATCACCTGGGACGAGGCCGGCGGCTATTGGGACTCCGGCTACCAGCAGTCCATCGACTTCTTCGGCGACGGACCGCGGATTCCGACCCTGATCCTTTCGCCCTATTCGACGGGCGGCAAGGTCAACCACAACTACGCCGACCACGTTTCGCTGCTGAAGTTCATCGAACGCAACTGGGCCCTCCAGCCGCTCACGAACCGCAGCCGCGATAACCTGCCGAACCCGAGCTACTCGAAGAACAACGAGTATGTCCCGACCAACAGCCCGGCACTGTCTGATCTGTTCGACGCGTTCGACTTCAGCAAGCCGGTCACGTTGTCCTACACCGAGTGATCAAGCTCTCGCCCAGCGCGAGGTCTTGAATCCATCCGAGGCCGGCGCCGATCGAACCCATGGTTCGGTCGGCGTCGTCATGTTTTGCCTGCCCACCAGATGATCGATCGGGAATATGCGATGAAGCGTAACGAGAAGATTTGTTCGGGAAGCCCTGCGGCCTGCCTGCTTGCCGTTGCCGTCCTGGCCAATGCGACGATGCCGGCCCAGGCGCAGCAGTTTTCCGCCGACCTCGTCGCGAGGAAGGATGATACGGCAACAGCCATGGGAACCTTGCGGGTCTCGGACGGAAAAGCACGGATCGAGACAGCCGCGTTGCCCGATGGCTTCTTCCTGATCGATACGGCCAGGCCCGCGGCCTGGTTCGTCCGTCCGGGCGCCCGCGTCTTCATGGACGCAAGACAATCGAGCCCGCTCACCCAAATGTTCGTTCCGGTCGATCCGGACCAACCCTGCCGGCAATGGCAGGCGATCGCGCAACTGGCCGCGCCGATCGATGTCGCGACATGGCATTGCCAACGCGACGGAGAGGAGACGATCGCGGGGCGCGCCACCGATGTCTATCGGGTCACGGCGTCGTCCGGTCCCGGCTTCGTCGGGTGGATCGACCGCGCGCGGAAATTCCCGGTGCAGATCAAGACCGCGGATGGGACGGTGATCGCCGTCGATCACATCCGCGACGAGCCCCAGCCGGCGCAGGCCTTCGAAATCCCGGCGAACCTGCGCAAATTCGACCCGCAGACACTGATCCGCAGGATTCAGCAGAGCGACGTATGGGTTGCGCCGCCGGCTTCGGAGTGAGCCGATGTGTGCCGGTGCCTACTGCGATTGCCGGCTAAAGCATGATCCGGAAAAGTGCGAAGCGGTTTTCCCTCGCGACAAACGCAATGCGTTTGCGCGGAGATCATGCGCAGACAAGGAGCCATAGCGCGACGATGATTCATCGCGCATTGGTCACCGGCAGGATCCGGCCGAGCGCCGTGTAGTGCGACTGATGCACGTTGCTGTTGAACAGCGACCAGGGCTCGACCTTCTTCAGGGCGACGGGAACGTCGAAATTCACCAGCTGGGCGAATTGGCGATATTCGGCCATCGCATCGTCGATACGGCCGGCTCCAACGTCGAGATCAATGCGGCGCAGGGTGAGGACGAGGTCCTTCAGGATCGCGCGCGCCGCCAGCCGCTCGTCCTTGCCGCCGATCGAGCTGTTCCTGATGTCGGGAATCCGCTCGGTCAATTCACGCAGCTCGGCGCCGACGCCGGTCACGGCCAGCGACACCACCGCGGTATCGGCGGCCGGGATGGCGACCTCGAGGACGCTCGACAGTTCAAGCACTTCCTTCATCCGGAGCACGACGCCGTCCTTTTCGAACGGACGGTCGCCGTCACCGACCGCAGTCAGATAGGCGACGAGGTCCTGCGTGTCCTCGGTCGACAGGTCGAGGTCGAACACGCGGTCGAAATGCTCCACCACCTGCTCGTAACTGTCGTAGCGGCCATCGTGGAAATACGGCGCGTTGAAGTTGGCGTTCAGCAAAGTGGGGGTCTTGACCAGTCCGCCGGATCCGACGTCGTGACGCAGCTGGTCGTTGAAGGTTGCCCCCGGAACATGACAGCCGGCGCAGCTCAGCTCGGCCTGCTTCGGGAACGGCTTGAAGAACAGGTGCTCGCCGCGGCGCTCCGCAACACTGGCCTGTGCGGCAAGCCTGCCGCCGGGCCCGAGCTTTGGATTCGGCAGGAACTCGATGTCGTTGATATAGGCGACCAGGCCGTCGAGAATCTCGTCGCGCGGCTTTGGACCCGAAAATTCATTGACGATGACATTATAGACGAAGTCGCGGAGCGAGCCGATGCGCCCGTCATGTCCGTAGGGCGCGAGGAAGCGGGCGCCGCGCAGGCTCGGTATCCTGACCGGATCGAGGATGCTGTTGAACGTCTTGGCATTGAAGAGAAGGCTGGTCGTGTCGAAGGTGCCGGGACGCGAAGAGGCTCCGGGGACGAATAATTTCGGGTTCGATGCGCCATTGACGTGGCAGGTGCCGCAGCTCATCTCGGCCTGCCGGGCCTTGCCGCCCAGGATGGAAGGCGAATTGAAGGCGAGATCGCCGAGATTGACCAGATAGGACTTTCGGCCGCCCATCGCTTCGGAATGAAAAAGCTCGCGCGGCCGCGCCAGCGCCTCCTCGGAAAATTCGGTGCCGGCCGGCAGCACCGTCTGGTCGCCGCCGAGCGGGAACGCGGTCGCGCGCAACGGAAGGAAGGCCGCGACGAGCGTCAGCAGCGCGATCGGCGCGTGCTTCACGCCGCGACCGGCGATTGCGGTCCGACCTGCTCCGGAATCGCGCGCAACAATTTCGCAAGCCATCGCGAGAATTCGCCCCTGTCACAAATCGCTTCGTGCCGCCGCCCGATCGGAAGATGTCACGGAGGTGACAGTTTTCTGTCGGCGGGACCAATGACCGTCTGATTGGATAGACGAAGGTTGATTGCGGTTTGATGACGGCAACGAAGCCGAAACCGATGGTTACGCTTCTTACCGGGCGATACTCTGTCGCGGCGTGAACGACACGTCATGCCTTCGCGCGCGCGTCGAAAAACGGTCATCCCAGCGAAATGTGTTTTGCTTAGCGTGTAGCTCCATTTCTATTTCTTTCTAAATCAGGAGAGCACTATGCGGCTTTGGGGAGCCATTCCGGCGCTCGCAATTGTTGCTGGCACCGTTGCCACCGCACCGGTGGCAAACGCCGAGAATCTGGTCGAAAAGATCATCGATGAATTCAAGCACGAGGTCAGGGACGAGCTGCGTGATCTGCGCGATCGCGGTCATGAAGGTGTGCATCAGTACAAGCACATCGTGGTCATCTACCAGGAGAACCACAGCTTCGATAACCTCTACGGTCACTGG
Organism: Bradyrhizobium sp. th-b2; assembly: GCF_000426785.1. NCBI lineage: Bacteria > Pseudomonadati > Pseudomonadota > Alphaproteobacteria > Hyphomicrobiales > Nitrobacteraceae > Bradyrhizobium > Bradyrhizobium sp. th-b2. The sequence goes on along the minus strand of NZ_AUGA01000007.1, from coordinate 142,921 downwards.
GGCGATGTCGGCCGTGACCGGATCAATGGCACCCCCGACGCCGATGCGGCGCACACCTTGCAGGTCCGGCAGGACAATCAGACCGTCTATGCCTGTCTGCTGCAGAACGACGTCAACCTGACCTCGCCGTCGCCGCAGCCGACGAGCTGCACCGACAATACGGGCACCGTCGCGATCCTGAGCGCCTTCAAGAACAAGCCGTTCGAGATCAACGACTTCATTCCGACCTCGGCCACCACCTGCCCGAAACCGGTCGGCGCTTTCGCTGCGCACGGCTTCCTCAACGGCACCGGCGCGCCCGGCGGCTGCACCGAGGATATCGTGCATCGCTTCTACAACGAGCAGTACCAGCTCAACGGCGGCCGGCAGAACCGCTACGTGACCGGCAGCGACGCGTCGGGCCTGACGATGGGCTACTACGACACCAAGAAACTGCCGATCTACAGCTATCTGCACGGCCACGGCGCCCCGAACTACGTCATCGCCGACAGCTTCTTTCAGGGCGCCTTCGGTGGTTCGTTCCTCAACCACCAGTTCTTTGTTGCAGCCGCGGCGCCGCAGTTCGTCGGTGCCTTGAGCGACGGCAGCGCCAACGACTTCCACTCGATCGTCGATGCCAACGGCATGCCCACCAGCACGCCGCTCTATACGCCGGTCTCCACCGTGAAGGATGCGCAGCTGACGGCAAAGTGCAGCCAGACCGGGCTGCCGGCGGGCCTCGCCTGCGGCGACTATGCGGTCAACACCACGCAGCCGACCTACCAGCCCTATTCGCCGGGCACCCCAGACATCAAGCGCCTGCCGCCGCTGCACACGCCGAACATCGGCGATCGGCTGTCGGCAAAGCACGTTGACTGGGCCTGGTATTCGGGCGGCTGGTCGAACGCCAATGGCGACGTCGGCGCTTCCGGCTGGACCAACGGCAACGGCACGACCTGCACCGATCCGAACCATCTTTCGACGGCGGTGTTCCCGAATTGCGCCGACGTGGACTTCCAGTTCCACCATCAGGCGCTCAACTACTTTGCCAACTACGCGCCGGGAACGCAGGCCCGTAGGGATCATCTGAAGGACGAGGCGGAGTTCATCCAGGCGGCCAAGAGCGGCCGGCTGAAGCAGGTCAGCTTCATCAAGCCGATCGGCGAGGAGAACGAGCATCCGGGGTACACCAGCGAGTCCGAAGGCAGCCAGCATCTCGTCGATCTCGTCAAGGCGATCGCCGAAGGGCCGGATGGCAAGGACACGCTGATCGTCATCACCTATGACGAGTTCGGTGGGCAGTGGGATCACGTTCCGCCGCCGCCGCACAACCGTCATGGTGCCGAAGCCAGGGCTGCGGACCAGTGGGGCCCGGGCACCCGCATTCCGGCGCTGCTGATCGCCAAGCGCTTCAACAAGTCGGGCGTCGCGCATGAGGATTTCGACACCACGTCGATCCTCAAGATGCTCGAAAAGCGCTTTGATCTCGATCCGCTGGTGACGCGCCCGGTGCGCAGCCTTTCGGCGGCGCTGAAGGCCGGCGACCACTGACAAGAGAAGCGATCCTGGCCCGCGTCAACGTCTGACGCGGGCCGGAGTGTGTGGAGGAGTAGTTAGACGATCAGATCATGAGGCGTATGGGTCACGACGGCGTCCGGCATGTGGTTTGAGAAGTAATCCGGCTGGTGCTCCGGGATAGCTGGCCCAGTTGCTGGCGCTCCGTCTGCAGCCCCTTGTGCCAGGCGAAATCCGGCGGAATCCTGATGGTAACCGAACCACGTGGCGGTTTGATCGAAGTCTGGAGGAGGCGAAGCTCCCTGCTGTTCAAGGCTCGGAAGCTCCGCCGCGAAATGAAAGGACTGCCCGGTCGTTGCGGATGTTCCGCCGTCTACAAAGGGCAACATGGCCTGAGACAAGGCCGCGTCGACATGGCCGCTCGTTGACGTCGGGCTAACGTCGGGCGCTGGAGCGCTGGTGCTGCCGCCGACCGGCGGTGCAGCACTGTCCGGGCTGGCCGCGAATGTGAAGGCATCCATCCCCGCCGTGTGGCACTGAATATCGACCTGAAGGTTGGTCGTGGCCGAGTCGCCGTCTCCGTCGACCGCAGTTACATCGAACAGGAGATCTGCGTTGATACTCGTCTTTTCAGTATAGCTGATGTTGTTGACCGCGAAGGTGGGGTGCCCGGCCTCCGCCCGATCATAGTCGACCTGGACTTGATTGAACGCCCTGTCAACGTACAGCGTGTACGTCGTCGTCGTGGCATTAAAAGTGTAGGTGTCGATCAGCGAAGCATCCGATGTCTCCTGGACCACGAAGCTGGCGCTGCCGCACAGCGGCTTGGGAACATCGATGCAGAAGTCGTGAACGTCGGAGCTGCCGTCAAGAACCTTGAGGATCACACCGGCCGTGCCATAGCCCTGCCATTGCGTGAGATTGAAACTGACCTGCGACTGCTGCCCGGTGAACGCGAGGTTCAACTGCTCGGTCGGGTCCATTTGCAGTCCGCTGTCGCCGACCGCGATACCGCAACTCGATGCCTTGACATCGAGCGGATGGCCGGCGCAGTCAGACCCGGTAATCACCAATTGCCCATCCGGAGCAGTCAATGACGGCGTGCCGCAGGGCGGCGCGTCGAAATCGGAGCCGCTAACGGTGACGTCCTTCGACGGCCCGGCGTGCTCGAGATCAAAGCAATATGTTCCGTCCGGACTGATCAGCAACCTGAAGTACGGATCGGCCAGCGTGCCGCCGCAATCCGCAAGATAGGCGTCCAGTTCAACGCCGCCGCCCACCTGATGGGTCGTATAGTAGAAGCTGTAGTCATCGCCATGTCCGGTGACGTGCACCGAGGTAACGCCGTCACCCAGGCAAGACGTAGCCAGATCGTATCCCGTGCAGCCGACTGCACCGTCGTGGACGGCAACGCGCATCGCGGCGTCGCCATCCGCGCCGAAATCGACATGGTAAGTGCCGGTCGCGGTTTGATCGTCCCGGGCGGTGACGAAGGTCTCCGGGAAGCCGCAAATGGTCGGGTGATCGTCCGTGATCGTCAGTTGCTTGCCGAGGTCGATGCACGCAGTCTGGAAGTCGCCATCCTTGTCCGTAATGGTGGCGACCAGGTTTACGACGCCGGCGGTTAGTGAGACGGCTTCGTCAGCGCTGGTGCAGGACGGATGCGTCACCGCGCGATACTCGGTGAAAGTGACGCTTCCCGTGGCCGGATCAACCGCGATGGTGAATGCCAGCTCCCCGCTTGCGGTGCCGACGTGACCTTCGATCGTGTTGCCGTGCTGAACCAGCACGTCGGCGAGGCCGGTATGCGAGTCGGTCAGACCGGACGGGGTGCAGTTACCTCCGTTGATCGTCAGCGCATAGTGGGTCGTCGCGCCATCGGCGCCCTGGAGCGAAGTGAACGCCGTCGAGAAATCGGCTGATATTGTCGTCAGCGCCGCGTCCGGCGCGGAGCCGGCAATGTGGCCGTCCAGCGCCGTTGCCGTCAGATGCGTCTCGCTCAGCGTCAGCGACGGAGCGGTGCCGTTGGCCCGGATGCAGGGGCCATCGTCGCTGATGGATAGCCTGCTGCCGAGGTCGAGGTTGGCGCTCTGGAAGTCGCCGTCCCTGTCGGTGATCGTGGCAGTCAGGTTTACGATGCCGGCGGCCAGCGATATGGCCTCGTCGCTGTCCGGGCTGGTGCCGAGCGGCTGCTCCACCGGCCGGTAGTCGGTGAAGGTCACACGTCCCGTAGCCGGATCAAGCGTGATAGTGAATGCCAGTGTGCCGTTGGTCGCGCCGACGCGGCCTTCGATCGTGTTGCCATTCAGAACCAGCAGGTCGGCGAGGCCGGTATGCGAGTCGATCAGCCCCGACGCTGCGCCGTTGCCGCCCGTGATCGTCAGCGCGTAGCGGATGGTCGCGCCATCGGCGCCTTGCACCGAAGTGAAGGCCGCCGAGAAATCGGCTGAAGTCGTCGTCAGCGCCGCGTCCGGTGCCGAGCCGGCGATGTGGTCGTCCAGCGCCGTTGCCGTCAGATGCGTCTCGCTCAGCGTCAGCGATGGGGCTGTGCCCGCCGCCGCAATGTGCGGGCCATCGTCGGTGATCGTCAGCTGCTTGCCGAGATCGATGCTTATGTCCTGGTACCGGCCGTCGCTGTCCGTGACCGTCGCGATCAGGTTTACAATGCCGGTCTCCAGCGCGATCCCTTCGCCGTTGTCGGGGCTGGTGCCGGACGATTGCTCCACCGCGCGGTGCTCGACGAAGGTCACGCGGCCCGTGGCCGGATCAACCGCGATGGTGAATGCGAGCGCCCCGCCTGCTGTGCCGACACGGCCTTCGATGGTGTTGCCGTTCAAAACCAGCACGTCGGAGAGGCCGGTGTGCGAGTCGATCAGCCCCGACGCCGCGCCGTTGCCGCCAGTGATCGTCAGCGCGTAGCTGGCGGTCACACCCGGTGCGGTGACGAACGCTGCCGAGAACTCGCCTGAGGTCGTCGTCAACGCGGCGTCCGGTGCCGAGCCGGCGATGTTGTCGTCCAGCGCTGTCGCTGTCAGATGGGTCTCGCTCAGCGTCAGCGACGGCGCCGGTCTGGCCTCGATCAGCGGGCCGTGGATGGTGATCGTCACCACCTGCGGGGTTCCGCCTATCGTGGCCACCGTGAAGCTGTCGGTCAGGGTTTGGCCGACATGGAGGGCTTGCACGGAGCTGTCGGCGTTGTTGAGCGTATAGGTCCACACGCCGGCCGTTGTGAGCGTGAATGAGCCGTGGCCGCCCGCGCTTGTCGTCGGCGCGTTGATGGCGGTGAAGGTATTGGCGGGATCGTCGACATCGGTGTCGGTGAGCGTGCCGGTCGCGATGAGCAGACCGGGCGAGGCCCCACTGACGCCGACTGCACCCACAACTGCGCCGGCCTTGGCGCCGGAAATGATAGAGGCGTCGTCGACACCAACAATGGGGATGTCGAAGCTCTCGCTGGTCGAGAGCGTGCCGTCCGATACGGTGATAACGAAACTTTGGGTCGAGTTGACCTTCAGCGCGTTGATCGCGGCATTGTTCGGAACGAAGGTGTAGTTTCCGGTCTCGCTGTTGAGGTAGAGCGTGCCAAACGCGCCGGTGCTCGACACGTCGTAGGTCAGCTGGCCCTGCACCACGTTGCCGGCACTTCCTCCGCCGATGCCGAATGTCACCGCACCGTTCTTGCTGCTCGCGGAAAAAGTTCCGCTCGCCGTACCGAAGTCATCAAATTTCGCGGTATCGATTTCCGTCAGTCCTGCTCCGAGGTTCAGGTGCGGCGGCACCGGCGGCGGCTTGAAGGTCTCGACGTTGGCAAAGATGACCACCGGCACGGGCGCGAGCGGATCTGGCGTCAGCGGTTGCGCGCCAGGCTGAAAATTGATCGGTTGCAGCAACGGCGACCCGTCGAAGGTCGACGTGCCGGACCCTTTCGATCCCGGTCCCTTCTCGAAATAGGCGAGCGTCTCCTGCTGGGCCTCCCGCAATTCCTGCATGTGCGAAGGGGAATTCGTGGCCTGGCTGACGCCGACGGAGGACCCCTTTCTGCTCAGGATGATCGTCTCTCCGGGATCCTCGACGATGATATGCCGGGGGATCGCCTCCTTGGTCACGAGCTCGAAGACGCCGTGGTGGAGGTCCTTGTAGTTGATGCTGTCGTCGTCCAGGAACGTGACGTTCGACTCCGCGGCCCGGGCTTCTTTCAGGAGCGAGAAGGTCAGCGCGGTGAGCGTCAGTGTGCCGAAGCCGCCCGCTCGAAAGTTGCCAACCGGTGGGTCCGCGGCCGGGGTGCCCGACCTTGCCAGCCAACTGCCAATGGAACGGAAGATGTCCCTGGTCCTCGCGAGCAGGCCCGGTCGCGCGATCTCGTTGGGGTCCTGCGCGCATGCACTTAGCTCGAGGCAGGTGCCACCTGGCAGATCGAGCACCCTGCCACCGATCAACCGTATCTCGATCCGCCCGCCGGCTTCGACCTCGATGACGTCACCCTCGCGAACGGGATCGCCAATCGTGCCTCGAACCGCGATGCCGCTTGCACGCCTGATAGTGCCGCAGCCGATCGCCGTCTGAATGTTGCCGATGAATCGGGGCGGCTGGCCCAAATCGGCCATGCACACGCCCCCGAACTCGACGCCGGACGCAACTGACATTGGCTTTTCGCCTGTTGAGCAGCTCAGACCGGAACGCGGTGCCGTAGTTTTTTGGTTTGGCTCGCCGCGAGGTGAAAAATCCTCGCGCCAGCAGCCATAGGCTTGCCCGCCGAAACGTCCTGATTGAAACTAAATTCGGTAGTGAAAATCGAACTCCAAGTAGCGGAGAGCCATGGCGAAAATGGCAGAACAGCTGTCCTTTATCGCGCGTGCAGCCCCGCAAAATTAATAGTATAGTTACTGAGTAAATTGTCCACTTATTAATTTTTAATCGAACTGCGTCAGGCACTTATGCCTGTTTTCGGTAGCTCATCTGGCACTCAAGGCCCTGCGGTCTCGGCCCGGCGGTTCCGATCACCATCGAGCCACGACACGACAAAATCTTCTCAAAGGAGGGGATCGTGCGCATTCATTTGATTGTTCAATTGCTTGCAAGCTTCGTCCTGGCGCTCGCAACTTTTGTGCCCGGCCAGGTGCAGGCGCAAACCGAGCCGGCCCAGCCCGCGGTCCAGACTTCTCAATCGAAATTCATCGGGAGAGTCGTGGCGGCCACCGGTTCGGTCACGATCGAACACGTGAGTGCCGTCGTCGTTCAGGCGGGGCTGCCTGACAAACTGCCTCAGACGCAGGTTGGCGACCCCGTCTATCTGGGCGATGTGGTGCAGACCGGAGCCGACGGGCGGGTGGGGATCAACTTCACCGACGGCACCTCGTTCAATCTGTCGAGCAACGCCAAAATGGCCATGACCGAGTTCGTGTACGATCCAAACGGCAAGTCAAACTCGACCTTGCTCAAACTGACCAATGGAACGTTCACCTTTGTTGCCGGCAACATTGCGAAGACCGGCGACATGAAGATCGACACCCCCGTCGCAACGATGGGCATTCGAGGCACCACGCCACGCATCGAAATATCTGAGGATGGCACTGTGAAGTTCGCCACGCTCGTTGAAGAGGGCAAGAGCAAGGTCCGGAAGACCGGGACCCGAACGACGCAGCAACCTGAGCAAAACCCCCTCCACAAGTTTAATCCAAACATCTGTCGAGGATGCTAGGGCAGGTGCAGGCCTTTTCGAGCATGCAAGGGCCGACATGAAACCTCGTGCAAGCGCCGGCGCAATTGTCAGCCTGATATCGCTTCTCGTTGCGATGCTCTCCGCCTGGCCGGCGATCGCGCAGAAGCCGAAGCCAAAGGACAACTATCTGCGGAATGTCGAACTGTGCAGCGGCCGCGACCGCGCGCCGCTCGACGCGCGCATTGGCGGATGCACTGCGCTGATCGATGCGGGGCAGGACATGACGACGGCTGGTCTGGCGATCGCCTACAACAACCGTGGCAACGCCTATGCCGCCCAGGGAGATTACGACCGCGCTATCCAGGATTTCGATCGGTCCATCGAGCTCAATCCGACCTACACCAAGCCGTTCAACAACCGCGGCGTGGCCCATTTCAGGAAACACGAATACGAGCTTGCGACTGCGGCTTTCGATCAGGCGATCAAGCTCAACCCGAACTACGGCCAGGCCTTCGCCAATCGCGCGGAAGCCTACCTGAAGACGAATGACTATGCCCACGCAGCGCAGGATTATGATCAGGCCATTCGCCTCGAGCCGAATCTCGAAGGCCTATGGAACGGACGCTGCTGGAGCCGGGCCGTCCTCGGCGCGTTGCAGGCGGCGCTGGAGGATTGCAACAAGGCCCTGCAATCGGGTTCGGCCAATGCCGCGACTTACGACTCGCGCGGCCTGATCTATCTGAAGACGGGCCAGCTCGGCTCGGCGATCGACGATTACAGCGCCGCACTCCGGATCGACCCGAAGCTCGCAAGCGCGCTCTATGGACGCGGACTGGCGAAGCTGAAGCAGGGCGACAAGGCCGGCGGCGATGGCGATATCTCGGCGGCCAAGGCGATCCAGGGCAGCATCGGCGACGATTTTGCACGCTACGGCGTGCAATAGACGAACTTGGCCGACAGAGGCACAGCAAGCGCGGGTGGTCCGCTTGACGCCGCCACGCCGGTGCGGCCCGCCCGGCCGGCTAGTCCATGATCTCGACCGTTGCCGAACGGCCGGCGACCAGCGCGATGCGATCCGGCAGGTGATCGAGCGCGATGCGCACGGGAACGCGTTGCGCGAGCCGAACCCAGCTGAAGGTCGGATTGACGTTGGCGAGCAGGTTCGCGCCTTCCGTGCGGTCGCGGTCCGCGATGCCGGCCGCAATGCTCTCGACATGTCCGGTGAGCCGGACCGGCTCGCCCATCAACCGGACCTGCGCCTTGTCGCCGACGCGAATGCGCGCGAGCTTGGTCTCTTCGAAATAGCCTTCGACATGCAGCGTATCGGTGTCGACCAGCGCCATCACGCCCTTGCCCGCGCTGACATAGGCGCCGGGCCGCAGATCCATATTGGTGATGGTGCCGTTGACCGATGCGTGCACCTCGCTGCGATCAAGGTTGAGCTGCGCGACCGCGCGATCGGCGACCGCCTGATCATAGGCGGCCTTGGCCTGGAGCTGCGTGGCCAGCACCTGCTCCTGCTTCTGCTGCGACACCGCATCGGTGGTCAGCGCGCTGTAGCGTTTGAGGTCGGCATCGGCCTGATCCAGCGTCGCGTGATGGCCGGCGACCGCAGCATCGGCCTGCTGCAACGCCAGGGCAAAGCGCGCGCGATCGATCCGGAACAGGATATCGCCGCGATGTACCGGTTGATTGTCCTTGACCAGCACATCGGTGACAAAGCCGGAGACGTCGGGAGCGACCTGAACCACGTCGGCGCGGACCTTGCCGTCACGGGTCCACGGCGACTCCATGTAGTAGACCCACAGCGCGCGAGCGACGGCGAGCGCGACAACCAGCGCGATCGCGGTCAGCGCGACCCGGCCAAGCCAGGCAAAATTCCCCTTCATGGCAGAAACTCCGAGAGATAGACGACAACGCCGAGCAGGCAGACGTAAAGGGCGAAATTGAACAGTGCGCGGTGCCAGACCAGCCGGTACAGCCCGAAGCGCTGCATGATCCGGCTCACGATGACGCTCAGCGCATAGGCCACGATCAGCCACAGCAGCAGCGCCGGGACCAGGACACCGTAGATATCGAGCTCATATCTCATGCAGCAAAACTCTCCTCGGGCTGCGATCGATACGCCGGCGCATCCGGAAACAGGCCGCGGCGGATGCCGACGAGGCCGAGCAATGCATCGTCCCGCGCGCCCGCGTTGGAATCCTTGACGACCGCGGTCAGCGCCGCATCGATGCATGACAGCAGTCCGGTCGGCATTGCCGCGTCCGCATGGCCGCGAAACGCCGCCGCGAGGTCGTCCAGCATGTCGTCGATGGCGCGCACGGTCGATGCGGCGAGGCCGTAACGGGCCCGCCTGAGATCGATGATGTTGAGCCCGATGCGCAGCTGGACCAGGCTGTCGGTATCGCGGCGGTCGCTCTCGGAGATGAAGGCGACGCGCTGGGCCAGGAGTCCGAGCCGATGCAGCATCAGGCCGGCAAACTGCGCGCGATCGCCGTGGCCACGCCGCTCGGCCGCGACCGCCAGCGTCTGCCAGCTCGACGTCGTCAGCCGCCTGGCGATCCATTCGGCGCCGACGCCGCGCGCGATCCGCGTCACGATCTCGGCAATCACGATACCGAGGAAGAAAGCGACGGACGAGTTGGCAAAACTGGCAAAATCCGCGCTGTAGGTCGATTGCAGCGCGAGCAGCGTTGCGGTGTTGACAGCGAGAGCCGAGCCGATTGGCGCGGTTTTCGGCCGCGCGATCAGGAAGCCGTACAGGAGGAAGGTCGAAGCCAGCGCGGCGATCAGCACCTCGACATGGGTGATGCCCGGCACCAGCGCGAACTGGTAGACCGCGACCACGACGATCGCGACCAGCGAAAACAGGCCGAAGGCCCGGATGCTGCGCGCCGGCTCATCCTGCGCGGCGAAGAAGGAGCAGGCGACGGCCGCCATCATCGGCGCCGAGGCGCCGTCGGGCCAGCCGGTCGCAATCCACAGGCCGCAGCAGATCAGGATCGCCACTGCGGCCCCGGCGGCCGACCACAGCGCCATGCCGTGATCGCGATGGCGGACCGGCGCGGCCCCCGACTCCGGGTGGAACGCCAGCGGGATGGTGGATATCTCCTGGCCCGCCGAAATCGCATCGCCCAGCGCGCGGCAGTCGGCCGAGATGTCGATGAGCTCGCGCAGCCGGAGCAGCAGGCTGATCGTGATAATGCGCTCCCGCGGCGCGACGCCGTCGAGCGCGGATTGCCGCTCGGCGATTGCAGCGCGGATCTGCTCGCCGGATTGCCGCTGGCGATCGTCGTCCACGATCCATGCGGCGAGATCGTCGAGCAGATGCCGGAGCTCCGGCTGTCTTTGCAGCGCCGCCTCGCCGAGTGCGGCGAGCCGGTCTTCGATCGACGTGATGATCGGCAACAGCATCAGCATGCGCAGCCGGACCTCACCGAGGCCACGGACCGTGCTGGCGTCGGCCAGCCGGTCATAGGCGACATGGGTCGAGAGCGTATCGATCTCGACGATGTCGGTTGCAAGCCGGAGGCGCTGAGCCCGGCGCGTCTCGCCGGTCCCGCGATCAAGCAGCACGTCGCGGGACAGACCGCGCGCATCCGACAGCCAGCTCCTGACGCGGCCGCCGACCGCAGGCGCGACGCTGCGGGGAAACACCACGGTCGACACCAGGCTCGCACAGACGATGCCGAGCGAGATCTCCTCGACCCGCGCCAGCGCCACGTCGAAGATGCTGCCCGGGTCGGCCACCGACGGAAAGCCGATCAGTGCGACAGTATATCCGCCCAACATGAAGATATAACTGCGCGGCGTGCCGTCGAGCAGCGACAGATAAAGACAGAGCCCGACCCAGAGCGCGATCGCAAGGCACAGCAGCTCCGGCGCATCGACTAGGTTCGGCACCATGGCGACCGTCATGCTCGCGCCGGCCAGGGTGCCGATCACGCGGAAGAACGCCTTCGAGCTGGTCGCGCCGGCGAGCGGTTGTGACGTGATATAGACCGTCGCCATTGCCCAATAGGGCCGCGGCAGATCGATCGCCAGTGCGATGACAAGCGCCAGCATCGACGCGGCGAACGTCTTCAAAGCGAAGATCAGGTCCGCGTGGCGGACCAGGAACGGCTCTTCCGCGCGCATGACTATTTCGCCTCTGCGGCAGTTTTCGCGTCCTGCAGGCGGCTCGCACGCTGTTCGATGCGCTGGAGCGTCTCGAAGGTTATCGCAAGTTTCTCGCTGTCGATATCCTTCAGCAGGCTGGTCCGCACGCGGCGCATGATACGGTTGATGTCCGCGGCCTTGGCTTGGCCGCTGGCGGTGAGATGCAGCGTCTTGGCGCGGCGGTCGGTGGGATCCTCGCGGCGCTCCACCAAGCCCTCGCTCGCGAGCAAATCGATCAGCCGCACCAGCGAAGGCCCCTCGATACCCAATTCATCGGCGAGCACGCCCTGCCGGACGTTTTCTCCCTGCCGCGACAGCACCAGCAGCGGAATCGCAGTCGCGTCCGACAGGCCATGATCGGACAGCGCCTGATCCGACTCGCGGCGCCAGATCCGCCCAAGCCGGGTGATCAGGAGCCCGATTTCGGCGTGGATATGAGCTTGCGACGGAGCCATGTCAGTTAGATAGGATACTAATGATTAGGCTGCAATCATATTCCCCAGAATATCTCCGTCGATCACGCAAAAGCGAACGCACTCTGCGGCGAGGACAGAGGTTTATGGTGTCAGACATGCTCGAAGAAAATTCATGGATTCGCGGCAGCAGCCATGGCGCCCACGATCAGCTTGTTTTCGTGTGAATTTCGTCGGAACGTCCGCGCGCCGTATCCGCTACGGATCGAGCTCAGTATCCCAGTAGAGATAATCGAGCCAGCTCTCGTGCAGATAGTTCGGCGGGAACAGCCGGCCGTTGCGGTGCAGCTGATGCACGGTGGGTGCGTAGGGCGTCTGCTTCGGAAACATCCTGGCCTGCTGCGGCGTCAGATTGCCCTTGCGCAGATTGCAGGGCGAGCAGGCGGCGACGACGTTCTCCCAGGTGGTCTGGCCACCCTTGCTGCGCGGAATGATGTGATCGAAGGTGAGGTCGTCGGCCGACAGGCAATATTGGCAGCTGAATCGGTCGCGAAGGAAAACGTTGAACCGGGTGAAGGCGGGGTGGGTGGTCGGCTTGACGAAGGATTTCAGAGATACGACGCTGGGCAGCTGGATTTCGAAGGAAGGACTTCGTACCGCGCGGTCGTAATATTCGACGATGTTGACACGATCGAGGAACACCGCCTTGATCGCGTCCTGCCAGGACCAGAGCGACAGCGGGTAATAACTCAGCGGCCGGAAGTCCGCATTCAAGACCAGCACCGGCCAACCGCCTTGCGAGACATGTGCGTTCAAATAACGCTCCTGACTCCCATTAGCTGCGAAGCAGCATGCACTCACATACTACAGGCAGCGTGACGGGATTGTGAAGAGCAATGAGCGGCTTATCCGCCGCGCACTGCCATGTTCCTGCCCCGATTGCCTCCCGCCCGCGAGGCCCGTAAAGGGAGCGCAAGGCCGTGTCGGCCAGTGACGGACCCTGCCGATGACCACGACGTCAAGCTATCTCGAGGCGCCGCGCCGGTTGCGCGCATTCGTACGCGCGCACGAGACGAGCCTCGTGGTGCTCGCGGTATTGATCGGCGCCATTGGCGGCCTCGTGGTGGCGGTGATGAGCAGCCTGGTCACGGTGCTGCATTCGGTGCTGTTCAATCTGCCGCTGGGCGACCGGTTGTCGAGCCAACCCAGCATCGATCCGCTGCGCGCACTGCTGGTTCCCTCAATCGGCGGCCTGCTGCTCGGCATTGCCTTTCTTCTGCTGCTCCGGGTCCGGCCGGCTCGCGAGATCGACCCGATCGAGGCCAACGCGCTCTATGGCGGTCGGATGTCGTTCCGCGGCAGCGTGATCGTGGCGCTGCAGACGATCTGGTCGAGCGGCATCGGCGGCTCGGTCGGGCTCGAGGCCGGCTACACCCAATTGTCCAGCGGCCTGGCCGCCTCGCTCGGCCGCGGCTTCCACCTCCGCCGCAACGACCAGCGAATCATGGTCGGCTGCGGCGCTGCGGCGGCGATCGCCGGCGCCTTCAGCGCCCCGCTCGCTGGCGCGTTCTACGCTTTCGAACTTGTGATCGGCGGCTACACGCCGGCGAGCCTGACCCCGGTCGGCGTGGCGGCGGTGACCGGCTACTTCGTCGCCCATGCCTTCGAGCCGCTGCCGCTCGGTGTCGGTGTCGGAACCGTCGGCGACGTGCTCGGACGGGACCTCGCGATCGCCGCGCTGCTCGGCATGGTCGCGGCCCTGACCGGCATTGCGATCATGCGTGGCGTGACGCTGTGCGAGGCGCTGCTCGCCAAAACGAGGCTTTGGCCGCCGCTGCGGCCGGCGATCGGCGGGCTTGCCGTCGGCGCGATGGCGCTGCTGACGCCGCAGGTGATGTCGTCGGGCCATGGCGCGCTGCGTTTTGCCGGCATCGTGTCGATGCCGCTTGCCTTCATCGCCGGCGTGTTCGCGCTGAAGGCGGTGGCCTCGATTGTCTCGCTCGGCTCCGGCTTCCGCGGCGGATTGTTCTTCGCCACGCTGTTCATGGGCGCGCTCGGCGGCCGGCTGTTCGCCGCCGGCGTCGACATCGTGTGGCCGGGGCTGAATCTCGATCCCAACGCCTATGCGGTGATCGGCATGAGCGCGCTGTCGGCCTCGGTGATCGGCGGTCCGCTGACGATGTCGTTCATCGCGCTGGAATCCACCGGCGACCTCTGGCTCACCACTGCGGTGCTGGTCGCGGTCATCATCTCGACCACGATCACGCGCGAGTTGTTCGGCTATTCGTTCGCGACCTGGCGACTGCATCTGCGCGGCGAGACCATTCGTAGCGCCGCCGATATCGGCTGGATCCGGGATCTGACGGTCGGCAAGATGATGCGGCGGGACATGATAACGGTGGACGCCGCGATGCCGATCGAGGCGTTCCGCGAGGAATTTCCACCGGGGTCGAAGACCCAGGTTGTCGCGATCGACGGCGAGGGACGTTATGCAGGCCTTGCGCTGGTCGCCGAAGCGCATGCGCCCGATCTCGAGGCCGACAAGGGGCTCGCCGGCATTCTGCGCTACGCCGACGTGATGCTGCATCCCGGCATGAACGTCCAGGAAGCGATCGCGGTGTTCGACGCGGCCGAAGCGGAATCGCTCGCGGTGGTCGAGGGCGATGGCGACCGGCGGCCGATCGGCCTGCTCACCGAAGCGCACGCGATGCGGCGCTATGCGGAAGAATCCGAACTGCGCCGCCGCGAGGTGATCGGCGAGATCTGATTTCGGTGGGGGGTAGCCGAGGCGTCGGGCAGCAAGCGGGAGTGAGGCTCTGTCCGTCGCAATCTATCAGACCCGTCATCCTGAGGTGCGAGCGCAGCGAGCCTCGAAGGATGCCCGGCCGAGCTGCGGCGGCGGGGGCCGTCGATGCTTCGAGACGCGCGTTCCGCGCTCCTCAGCATGACGGGGATAAGTAAGCGGGCCGGCGCTGCGCCGTCACCCGTTCCAGCTTCTGCAAACACCGCGTCACGCGCACGGCAGCCGGCATCTCGGTGTCCGGAAAGCTGGTCTTCCAGTCGGTGACGCCGACTTCGCCGACATAGATGTCGCCGCGTGAATCCAGTGCGATGCCGTGCGGCGCCAGGAATTTTCCGGTCTCCACGCCCGGGCCGTGCTCGCCGCCGAGCCGGGCGATCCGGTTGCCCTTGTGGTCGACGATCGACAGCCGCGGGCCGAGATTGGGCACCTTGCGATTGACCGCCATGCCGGGGCCGAGCTCGCCGATCACGAATTTCGGCTGCGTGCCGCCGCCGCAGCAACACAGCGCGCAAGGCCGGTGCAGATTGTTCCACTGCGTCTCGTATTTGCCGTTGCCGTCGAACACCTGGACGCGGTGGTTCTCGCGATCGGCGACATAGACCCAGCCGTCGGCGTCGGTCGCGATGTTGTGCACGATGTTGAACTGGCCGGGATCGGTGCCGGGCTCGCCCCAGGTCTTGATGAGTTTTCCGTCAGGCGTGTATTTGTGGACGCAGGCATTGCCGTACCCGTCGGAGACATAGATATCGCCCTTCGGCGACAGCGCGGTATGGGTGCAGCGATGGAACGGCTCGCCGCTCATGAATGGCGCCGGCTTGTTCGGGATGCCGATCGTCAGCAGCACCTTGCCGTCGGTCGAGCACTTGCGCACGGTGTGGTCGCCGTCGTCGGTGCAATAGAGATGGTCGTCGGCGTCGATGTGCAGGCCGTGGGCGCGCGAGAACAGGCCTTCGCCCCAGCTCCTGATGAAATTCCCCTCGCGGTCGAGCACCACCATCGGGTGTTCGCCGCGGTTGAAGACATAGACGCGGTCCTTGCTGTCGACCGCGACGGAGGCGACATCCGTCAGGCTCCAGCCGTCGGGTAGCTTCGCGAAGTTCTCAACGACGCGGTAGCGATGCTCGCCGGTGCCGAGGATGGTTGGCATTTTTGTTCCTCTCTCTCTTCTCGTTATTCCGGGATGCGCGAAGCGCAGGCCCGGAATCCATTTCTCCGCAGAGATTGTGGCCCAATGGATTCCGGGTTCGCGCTGCGCGCGCCCCGGAATGACGGTGGATGGTTAGGTCAGCCTCGCCACCGGCCCGACATCGCGTGGCAACAGCCCTTCCTCGATCGCCTTGATCTGCAGCGCGAGGGTGCGCGAGTTGATGCGGCATTGCGCGAGGCTGCCGGCGATGAACCAGAGGCCCGGCTGTGGCGTGCGGGTGTACATGTTGCGCAGCTCCTGGCCGTCGCCAAAGCCCCAGATCGGGCCGACGCGCGCGGCCATGGCTTCGCCGAACAGTCTCTTCACCAGCTCTTCCTGCGGCCGGTAGCCAGTCGCGAGCACGATGAGGTCGGCCGCAACCGTCTCGCCGTTCTTCAGCCGCGCGCCTTCGCTCACGAAGGTCTCGATGTCGGAGAACTGCTTCAGAGCGACGGCGCCGCCCGCGACGAGATCGGAGCAGCCGACGTTGAAATAATAGCCGCCGCCGCGGGTCAGGTATTTGAACTGCCAGCCGGTGCCGCCCTCGCCGAAATCGAGCTTGAAGCCCTTGCGCGCGAGGCCGTCGAGCAGCGGCTTGTCGAGCTCCTTCGACTGCTCGGTTATCAGCACGTGGCTGCGCTTGGCGAGCGCCAACGGCATCGAGGTCGCGATCAGATCATTGTCCTCGAGCGAGCCTTCATTGTAGGCGGCATAGGCAAGCTGCGCGGACGGCTCGATATTGGTGACCAGCGTCGAGGAGCGCTGCACCAGCGTGACCTCGGCGCCGGAGGAGTGCAGGTCCTGCGCGATGTCGTGACCGCTGTTGCCGGTGCCGATCACGAGCGCCCGCTTGCCGGCCCAATGCTCGCCGTCCTCGTAGCCGCTGGAATGCAGCACCTTGCCGGCAAAGTTCTTCAAGCCCGGGATGTCGGGCACGCTGGGGATGCCGCTGACGCCGGTCGCCATCACGACATGGCGCGGCTGCATTTTCCTCATCGTGCCGTCGGCGCGGCGCAGCTCGATGGTCCAGCGTCCCTGTGCGTCGTCATAGCTGCCGCCGACAAACTCCGTGCCGGTCCAGAAGTTCAGCTCCATGGCGTCGACGTAGGATTCGAACCAGTTGGCGAGCTTGTCCTTCGGGATGTAGGTCGGCCAGTTCGGCGGGAACGGCATGTAGGGCAAATGATTGACCTGCACCTGGTTGTGCAGGGTGAGTGCGTGATAGCGCTTGCGCCAATTGTCGCCGACGCGCGCCTCGCGGTCGACGATCAGCGCGTCGATCCTGAGCTGTTGCAGCCGCGCGGCGATCGCAAGCCCGGCCTGGCCGCCGCCGACCACCAGCACGTCGGGGTCGTGGTCGGCATATTCGGCGGCTGCCTTGCGCAGGTCGAGCCAGTTGGGTCCGCGGAAGTCGCGGGAATAGGCTTGTCCGCGCGGCCGCGTATGACCTTGCTGCTCTTCAAAGCCCTTCAACTCCTCGAGCGCCGTCAGCAGCGTCCAGGCCTTCAACCGATCGACATCGGCCGCATCGGGGACCAGCCGCACGATGCCGTGGCCGCGGCCAACAGCGGTTTCGAACTTGAAGATCGCCTCGATCGCATCGGTGCCGGCGCGCTTCACCCGGCGTGGCGCGGCGCGCTCGGCGTCGATGCGGAAATTGCTCGGCGTGCTGCGGCGGGCATGCGCGGGCATCTCCTCGAGGATCGCGAAGGCGCGGTTGACGGTCTGGATGTTCCAGCTCAGCGCCAGCACGTCGCGCCAATAGCTGTCGGGATGGAACAGCGGCTTCAGCAGCACATCTTCGGGGCTCGCCAGCGCATCCTCGAACTGCACAAGCCAATTGTCGGCGGCGACCGAAATATCGTCCGTCTTGTCGAGCATTGAGCGTCTCTCGTCATCGGCCGTCTTGGTGACGGCGTTCCCATTGCCGCAAAGCCTATACCTATCCGAAGGCCTGCAGAAAGGGCGTGACGGGATATCGCCTATTCGGCCAGCGACAGGATCAAGCCTTGATCGGGCGGGACCCGGCCCTGCAGGGTGTCGAGATAGGCCTCGCGCACTGCGGCTGGTCCCCGCCGCTCGACGACCTCGAGCCAATCGGGCAAATGCGGCACGAGCTCGGTCCAGGCGGCGCCAAAACGCTGATCGATGCCGCCGGGCCCCCATTCCTTGGCGCGCTTGCGGATCTGGTCGGGCGCGAAGAACCAGACCGGCTTGGCGCCGGGAAGCGCAGGTTCGTCCGGCTCGTTGGCGCGATGCGTCAGCCCGACCCGGCCGGAATAGACCATCTGCGCGCCGAAGTGCCGGTGCAGCGTTTCGCGCAGCGCGCTGTTGCCGGCCATGTCGACATAGGCGACCGGCTCGGCCGGCGGGATCGCGCTGACCTGGTCATAGGTGACGACCTCGTCATAACAGCCGAGCGAGCTGACGAAATCGACATTGCCCTTGGAGGTCAGCCCGATCACCCGGATGCCCCTTCTGTGCAGCAGATGGGCGAGGCCGAACGCGGTCTTGCTCGAGGCCGACGACAGGATGACGCGGCGGGCGCCGTAGAATTCGTTCTCGGCCAGGAAGTCGTCGACCAGGAACGACAGCATGAACAAGGGCAGCAGCAGTGCACGGAAATCGCCCTGCCGGCCGGCATCGGTCGGATCGCCGGAGACCCGGGCATAGGCGTTATACACCGGCGAGACCTCCTGCCGGTGTGCGGCTCCATCGCGCAGGCCGCGCTTGCTGACGTCGGCGGCCTCGATGACAAGATGGGTCGCCATCGGGAAATAGCCGAACAGGGTTTCGCCGACCGTGACGTTCGGATGCTTCGAGGCAAGCACCTCGCCAAAGCCCCACACCGGGATGATGCCGTAGCCGTCAGGCGCCGGGAACAGCTGCCAGTATTTCAGCTGCTCGCCGATCACGGCGTAGGTGATGTTGTTGGCGGTGAAGGCGAAGCGGGTGACCTTGACCAGCAGCGCGTCGGCCGGCAGCGCCGCGGCGTCGGGGAGCTCCGTCTCGATCACCTTGCACTGCTGCAGGTCGTTGCGGATGACGATGAAGTCGGTGGAGTTCATGGCGATGATCCCGGCCTCGGATGAGCGCCGGCATCGTCGCGTCGATTGCCGGCCTTTTGCAACAGCAACAAAGTTTCAAACGCCGTTCGGCGTCGCCGTCATTTCGCTCAGCGAAGCTGTCCTTCGCGGTAGAGGTCGCGCAGCTTGCGCTTGAAGATCTTGCCGGTCGCCTCACGCGGCAGCGCGTCCATGAAGCGGATGTCTCTCGGCACCTTGAAATTGGCAAGCTTGCCGCGCAAGAAATCCTGGATCGCTGCAACCGAGAGTGCTGCGCCCGCTTCCGGCTCGACGCAGGCGAACAGCCGCTCGCCATATTCGTCGTCGGGAACCCCGAACACCGCGCAGTCGCGGACGCCTTCCATGCCGATCAGGGTGTTCTCGATCTCGGCGGGATAGATGTTGACGCCGCCCGAGATCACCATGTCGCGCTTGCGGTCGCACAGGAACAGATAGCCGTCCGCGTCGAGATAGCCGACGTCGCCGACGCTGACGAGGCCGTCGCGGTCGGCCTCGGCGCGGGCCTTGGCATTGCCGTGATAATCGAAATCCGACGCCGTCGTCTGGCGCATGAAGATCTCGCCGGGCTCGCCGACGTCGCATTGCGTGCCGTCGGGCCGGAATATCTTGACGATGCCGCCCTCGATGGCGCGGCCGACCGTGCCGGGCTTGGCGAGCGCTTCCGCCGCCGAGTGCCAGACCGGGATGCCGGTCTCGGTCGAACCGAGATATTCGTTGATCACCGGTCCCCACCATTCGATCATCGCGCGCTTGACGTCGACCGGGCAGGGCGCCGCGCCATGGACGATGAAGCGCAGCGACGACAGGTCGTAGCGGTGCCGCGTCTCTTCCGGCAGGCGCAGCAGCCGCACGAACATGGTCGGGACCATATGCATGTGCGTGACGCGGTGGCGCTCGATCAGTTGCAGCAGATCCTCGGGATCGAAGCGCGGCTCGAGCACGATCGCGCAGCCGTTGCGGAACGCGAGCATTCCATAGGAGTGCGGCGCCGAATGGTACATCGGGCCATTCATCAGGATCACCTGGCCCTCGTTCGGCTTGACGCCGTAAGTGATGGCGCCGACGCGCGCGGCCGCCGCCTGCTGCTCCGGCCGCATCGGCTTGCGCTTGACGCCCTTCGGCAGTCCGGTGGTGCCGGAGGTGTAGAACATCGGCGCCGCGCCGATCGGCGCGTCGGCGAGCAGTTGATGCGTCTCACGCCAAATATCCCAATCGGTCATGCCGTCGGGCACGCGCGTGGATGCAGGCGCCACGCCATAGGCCGCGGCGATCTCCGGTGGCGTCGTCACGACCAGGAGCTTGATCCCCGGCGGCAACCCGTCGCGGATCTGCGGCAGCAGATCGGCATGGCAGACCAGCGTGTCGGCGCCGCTGTCGGACAGGATGTAGGCGACCTCGTCGGCCTTCAGATGCCAGTTGATCGGCACCACCGGACTGCCGAGCGCGGCCGCGGCGGCGACCGCCTCGAACAGCGCGAAGTCATTGCGCAGCATCATGCCGACCGGCTTGCCGCCCTGCACGCCGAGCGCGCGGAAGCCGGTCGCCGCCCGCGCGATGCGGGCGTGAATCTCGCCATAGCTGATCTGTCGGTCGCCGCTGATGATCATGCCATTCTCTCCAGGCGGTCGTCGTCAGGCGCTGGCTCGCAGGAAGTCGCTGCGCGCCTCGGTGTACTCCGCCTTCAGCCGCGCCACCAGTTCGGCGACCGGCGGGGCGTCGACGATCTGGCCGATACCCTGGCCGGAGCCCCAGATGTCACGCCAGGCCTTGGCCTTCGTGTTGCCGCCGGAACCGAAGTTCATCGTGGATTTGTCGGCGACCGGCAGATTGGCCGGATCGAGGCCTGCGGCTGCGATCGACGGTCCGAGGTAGTTGCCGTGCACGCCGGTGAACAGGTTCGAATAGACGATGTCGTGGGCGGCATATTCGGTCAGCGCCTGCTTGTACCTGAGGTCGGCATTGGCTTCCTCGGTCGCGATGAAGCGGGTGCCGACATACGCGAGATCGGCGCCCAGCGCGAGCGCGGATGCGATGCTCCAGCCGTCGGAGATCGCACCCGACAGCAGGATCGTGCCCTTGAACCATTGCTTGACCTCGCGCACCAGCGCGAACGGCGACAGCGTGCCGGCATGGCCGCCGGCGCCGGCGCAGACCAGGATCAATCCGTCGACGCCCTGCTCGGCGGCCTTGCGGGCGTGCTTGACGTTGATGACGTCGTGGAACACCACGCCGCCAAAGGAATGCGCGGCCTCGACGATCTCGGACGGCGGGCGCAGCGAGGTGATGATCACAGGCACCTTGTGCTTCACGCAGGTTTCCATGTCGCGCATCAGTCGGTCGTTGGAGGCGTGGCAGATCTGGTTGACGGCGTAGGGCGCGACCTTCTTCTCCGGATGCAGCGCCTGGTACTCGCCGAGCTCGTTCTCGATCTGCGTCAGCCACTCGTCGAGCTTCTCAACCGGGCGGGCGTTCAGCGCCGGGAATGAGCCGACGATGCCGGCCTTGCACTGCGCGATCACTAGTTCCGGCCCCGAGACGATGAACAGTGGCGAGCCGACGACCGGCAGTTCAAGCTTGTTGGCGAGCGAAGCAGGCAACGGCATTCGGATCCTCCCTTGTCGCGAGGCCGGCCAGGGCCGGGGCGCGTTCATTGATGTTGATTTGAGCGCGTCGGGCCGGGCGGAGCCGCTGGCCTGCGCTTGCTGCTGTGCATTATAGAGCTGGACGGCATCGCCGGGCCGTTCAATATTGAACAGACAGCTCGTCAAGAGTGAACAGGACGGTCGCAGCATTGCCGTGGGGGAGCCGATGGACTGGGACCTTTGCAAGACCTTCGTCGCGGTTGCGGAAACCCGTAGCTTCGCGGCCGCAGCGCGCCGGCTGCGCTCCAGCCACCCGACGGTCGGTCGCAAGGTCACCGAGCTGGAGGATCAGCTCGGCGTTCGCCTCTTCGCGCGATCCAATGACGGTCTTTCGCTGACATCGCAGGGGCGCAAATTCCGCGAGCATGTCGAGGCCATGGCGGCGGCGGCCCTGCGCGCCGAAGCCGCGGTGTCGGCGACCGGCGCCCAGGCGCGCGGCGTGGTCAAGCTGTCGATCGGTGCGACGCTGGCCTCGCACTGGCTGATGCCGCGGCTCGGTCCGTTTCTCCGTGCCCACGCCCACATCCAGCTCGAAATCATCACCCATCCGTTTCCGGCCAGCGTGCGCCGCCGCGAGGCCGATGTCGTGCTGCGGCCGGTGGATAGCGGCGACGAGAATCTGATCGGCCGCAAGATCGGCCGTCTCGGCACCGGCTTCTTTGCCTCGCGCGACTACGCCGCGGGGCGGCGTCTGCCCGAACGGCGCGACGAGTGGAAAGGACACAGCATCATCGGCTTCGCCGATCGAGCCTCCAATGAGCGCCTGGCGCGCTGGAGCGATGCCATTACGCGGCAGGGATCGGTGGTGATGCGGTGCTCGTCGCAGGGCGACATGCTCGCCGCGGCGCGGGCCGGGCTCGGAATTTCCGCGCTGTCGTGCTTTGTCGCAGCCGACTATCCCGATCTGGTGCGCGTCGCACCGCAAAAGCTGTTCAGCGTGGCCGACATCTGGCTGCTTGCGCACCCTGATCTTGTCGAACTCCCCGCGGTGCGCGCGGTACTCGACTTCGTCACCGCTTCCGCGCGCGAGGACCGGGTGAGGTTGCGCGGATAGAAGGTAGGTGAGAGGTGGCTGCATTTCGGACCGCTTTGCCGTTCTCAGGCACGCGCCCGCCACAGCGTTGCCGCAAGCAGCAAGAAGGCGGCGCACGTCCACAGCGACTGCCAGTTCTCCGGACCTTCGTTGAGCCCGACATAGATCGCCGCCACGGCAAAAATGCCAGCAAATATCGATTCCGCGAGCGGACGGATTCCTTTCGCGGGAGGATTGAGCAGCGTGATCGCCGCAAAGGGCACAACCGCCATGGTGAGCGACGCAAAGGGAAAATCGATGAAGCGCGGGTCGAACACGAGGCCGATCGCGGCCGCGGTGCCGATCACGACGGTGACCATCAAGGCCAATCCGTGCAGGGTCACCAGCACCGATTCAGTATGGTGGCCCTTCGGACCCAACAATTCCAGGAAGCTCGGCGATGTGCGACCCGACATCAGGGCGTTGGCGCCAAGCACCGGCGAAGCCGTTGCCGCCGCCAGCAGTGAGCCCCACAGCAACCAGCCACCCGTTCCGTAACTTTCATAGACCATCTTCTGGGCGGCCACCCCGAACAGGATTCCGGCTGTCGTCGCCGATACGCCGACCGTAAGCCATGACGCGAGCCCGGGTTGTTCGGGCTTGCGGCGTGAGGTCAGCCATGCCGCGCCGAACACCAGGATCGCCAGCGCCATTCCGCCCAGCATTTGCAGCTTCCAGCGCGGGAAATTGCTGATCGGCACGCCCGCCGGATATTTCAGCGCGCGCTCTTCGGAATCGAACAGGCCCCAGGTTCCGCCGATCGTGCCTTCGATCTCCCGCTTCCATCCTTCATCATAGGCCTCGAACAGGTTGACGCGGAAATGCTCGCGCCGCGCGAGGTCCAGTACCTCCGCCACCACCCGCGCCTGATTGGTGCGCGACGGCAGCGCTGATTCGCGCATGCGCCCCTCGCTCGGCCAACCAAATTCTCCGATCAGGATCTCCTTGCCCGGAAAAACCGCCGCGATCTGCCGGCGAATCTCGTCAGCGTGGGCGGCGGCACGCTCCGCCGGAATTGGAATGTTCTCCCAATAGGGCAGGATATGAATCGTGACGAAATCGACCACGTCGGAAAGTTCGCGATTGCTCAGCCAGAATTCCCAGACGTCGGCATAGGTGACGGGGACGCTGACCTGCGCCTTGATCGAGCGGATCAGGGCGGCGAGGTCGGAAGCCGACATTTCCTTACGCAGCAGGACCTCGTTGCCGACCACCAGCGCGATGATGGTTTCCGGATATTCCCGTGCGAGGCGGATCGCCGTTTCGACCTGCGTTGCATTCTTCTTGCGGTCGCGGTCGAGGAAAATGCCCTGGATGACTTTCAGTCCCGCCTTGGCCGCGAGTTCGGGAATCTGATCGAGGCCGAGATCGTTCGCGTAGGTCCTGATGCAGTTGGATACTTTGGCAAGCTGGGCGAGATCTTCCGCGATCTGTTCCTTCGACACCTGCGTCGTCTGCGAAAGCGACGTCTGGTGGTTGCGGAACGGCGCGTATGAGATGCACTGCACCTTGTCGTTGGGATCGATCGGTGCCCGCACCAGGTTGACCGGTATGCCCAGCCACCACCACACCGCGGCGATGGCGGCCAGGGACAGCAGGAGAAGCGTCAGCGGAGTGCGGAGAGAAACCAGGTCGGTCCTCCTTGCAGGAAGGATGTGTTGGGCGTGCAAAATGCGCGAGGCCGTCAAATTGATAAAGTATTGGTCTACTGATGATATACCACGCGATCACACGGCAAGCGTTTTTTTGCGCCCTACTTTGCGCCGGCGATCACGCCTTCGCGATTCCTGAGCACGCGATAATACGCCCACCACAGATGGGCGGCGGCGCCGCGCAGCGGGCGCCACGGCTCCGCAAGCGGCGCCATCTGCTTCGGCGTCGGCCGTTCCTTCAGGCCGAGCCCGACCTTGACCGCTTCCTGCACGGCGAGGTCGCCGGCGGGCCACGCGTCGCCATGGCCGAGGCAGAACAGGAGATAGACGTCTGCGGTCCAGGGGCCGATCCCGGGCAATGCGGTCAGGGTGTTGTGCGCGGCATCGGCATCCTCGTTGGCGAGCACGTCGAGGTTCAGCCGCTCCTCGGCAAGCTCGCGGGCGATGTGCTTCAGGGTCTTGATCTTGGCCGCGGACAACCCGAGCCGGCCGAGGCGGTCGGCCCGCGCCTTGCGGATCGCATCATGGTGGAACGGGTCGAACGCCTTGCTGACCCGTCCCCAGATCGCCGCCGCGCTCGCGGTCGAAAGCTGCTGGCCGCAGATGATCGCGGCAAGCCCGGCAAAGCCCGGCTCGCGCTGCCGGATCGCCGGCATGCCGGTCAGTTCGAGGATCGGCCGCAGGCGGCGGTCCTGTGCGACCAGCTTGTGGATCGCGTCGTCGAGGTCGGCCTGGGTTTCGAGATGGATCAGCATTGCGGGATCTGCATCGACTTGTCGTGCGCGGGCTTGACCCGCGCATCCATCTCCTATCGTAACAGAGTCTTGTCCAGCCGCATGATCCGGGAAAGTGGAAGCCGGTTTTCCGGAAAGATCATGCCTAAACAAGGATTGCCGGGTCGAGCCCGGCAATGACCTACGACCAAACGCCATGCCACCAGTTTTCCGCTTTGCGCCGAGTCCGAACGGCTATCTCCATCTCGGCCACGCCTATTCGGCGCTGCTCAACTTTGACCTCGCGCGGCAGTCGGGTGGACGTTTCCTGCTGCGCATCGAGGACATCGATGCGACGCGCTGCCGTCCGGAGTTCGAGCAGGCGATCTACGAGGATCTCGGTTGGCTCGGCATCGGCTGGGAAACCCCGGTGCGGCGGCAGTCCCAGCATTTTTCAGCCTATCGCACGGCCGTCGACCGGCTGTCGGCGCAGGGGCTGATCTATCCCAGCTTCGAGAGCCGCGCCGACATCGCGCGCCTGGTCGCGGAGAGGGAGTCCGGTGGTGCATGGCCGCGCGATCCGGATGGCGCGCCGCTCTATCCGGGGGCGGCCAAATCGCTGTCGGCCGAGGACCGCGACCGGCTGGTTGGGCAGGGCGCGCCATTCGCGCTGCGGCTCGACATGGCGGCCGCGTGCGTGCGCGCCGGAAGCCTGCGCTGGCGGGAAGCGGGCGAGTGGCCGGCCGGCGAGCGCGGTGACGTCGCAGCGCGGCCGAAGGCCTGGGGCGATGTGATCCTGGCGCGCAAGGAAACCCCAACCAGCTACCATCTTTCCGTCGTGATCGATGACGCCCTGCAAGGCATCACCGATGTGGTCAGGGGCGTTGACCTGTTCTGGTCGACCAGCGTGCACCGGCTGTTGCAGGAACTGTTGGACCTGCCCGCGCCGGCCTACCGGCACCACCGGCTGATCCCGGACGCCGCCGGCCAGAAACTGTCGAAATCGACCCAGGCGACCGGGCTGCGCGAGCTGCGGGCGGCGGGGGCGAGCCCGGCCGACATCCGCCGCCTGGTCGGCCTGCCGTAGATCCCGACCGAATTTCGATCGCGAGTAAGCGGGTTACCATCGTGCCGCTTTGCTCAGGAAAGCCGCAAACGCCGCCGTGACTCCGGCACGCCTGGCATGCCATGTTGCGATCAGGGGCGGGGATCACGGAGACCATGGCGTCAAAATCGCGCGTACGGCGCAGTACGCGGCCATCCGGAAGGGTGCCGCCGAAGACGCGCGCCGCAAAAACGCGCTCCGCCAAGAGCACAGCCAAAACTGCCGCCAAGACCGCAACCAAGCCGCGCCGCAAGCGGGCCGCGCCGAAGCCGTCCGCGAATGCCGCTCCCAGCATGGTCGAGACCGCGCTCGCCGCCTTTGCCCATGAGGTGCGGACGCCGCTGACCGGAATCCTCGCGATCAGCAATCTGCTCGCGACATCGGATCTCGGTGAGCGCGAGCGGCGCTGGGTCGATACCATCAAGGCCGGCGCCGAGCATCTGGCGAGCCTTGCGACCCTGTTCGTGGATGCGGCCCGGAACGAGGGGCCGGGGCTCGAGATCCGGCAGGACTTTTTCGATCTGCGTGCGCTGGCGCGCCTTGCCGGGGATTCGCTGGCCGGCCGCGCGGCGGCCAAGGGGCTGCAGGCCTCGGTGGAGGTCTCCAGCAAGCTGCCGGCGTTTGCGGTCGGTGATCCCGTCCGACTGCGTGCGGCGCTGGAAAACCTGATCGACAACGCCGTCAAGTTCACCGAGCAGGGCAGCATCGAGCTGCATGTCGCGCCGGTGCGCGCCGCCAAAGGCAAGATCGGCGGCGGCAGGTTCGGCGTCGCTTTCGCGGTCTCCGACAGTGGCATCGGCCTGACGCTGGCAGAGGTCAAGCGCCTGTTCCGGCCGTTCTCGCAAGCCAACGTCTCGATCGCCTCGCGGTTCGGCGGCGCCGGGCTCGGCCTGTCCTCGGTCCGGCAGCTCGCGCGCGCCATGGGCGGTGACATAGTCGCGGCCCAGCGCGCGGGCGGCGGCACCATCTTCACGCTCAACGTGGTGCTGGCGCGCGCCGAAGGGCCGGTCGGCGCGGCGCCGGGCCAAAGCGGGGCGGCGCTGCTGTCGCAAGGGCTGCGGCTGCTCAGCGTCGAGGACAATCCGTTCGGTCGCGTCGTGCTCAACACGATCCTGACCGAGCTCGGTCACCACGCCGAATTCGTTGGCCAAGGCGAAGCCGCGCCTGATCGGCTTGGGCAGGGCGCCTTCGACGCCGTGCTGATGGATATGGTGCTGCCGGGCATCAACGGCGTCGAGGCAATCAAGCGCATCCGCGCGCTGCCGCCGCCGCACGGCCGTATCGTGATTGTCGGGATTTCCGGCCGTGCCGAGGACGAGGCCGCGGCGCGCGCTGCCGGCGCCGACGCCTTCCTGGTCAAGCCTGTTTCTCCGCGGGCGCTAGCGACTGCGCTGCTTGAAGCGACACGCCGTGCGGCAACCGCGACTTAATGATTGCCGCGTTCAGCTCGCCGCCGAACACGAAGATCGCGGCGATGAAATACAGGAACACCAGCGCGATGATCACCGAGGCGAGCCCCGCATACATCGTGACATAGTTGTTGGCGAAGCGCGCCAGGTACATGCCGAAGCCGATGCCGGAGACCAGCGACGCCACCACGGTGAAGATGATGCCGGGCAGGATCTGCGTGAAGCCGCGGCGCCCCGCCGGCAGCCAGGCATGCAGGATGAACAGCGCCACGACCAGCGCCAGCACCGTGATGCCGTAACGCACGGTGTTGAGCAGGCTCTCGTTCGATTCGACGAAGAACGGAATATGGCGCCGCGCCGCCTCGATGATCAGCGGGCCGAGCACGATCAGGAATGCCATCGCGAGCGAGGTGAACGCCGCGACCAGGGTGTAGCCGATCGATTCCAGCCGCAGCCAGTACCAGCGCCGCGGTTCGATCACGGCATAGGCGCGGTTCAGCGCCACCCGCAGCGCCTCGACGCCGTTGGAGGCGAAGTAGACCGCGAGCACCGCGCCGATGGTCAGGATGTCGCCCCGGGTGTTGGTCAGAACGTCGTGGATTTGGTCGGACAGCGCCTCGGCGACCTGCTCCGGCCAGACCTGGAGCAACAGCCCGACCGCCTGGTCGGCAAGCTCCTTGGAGCCGAAGAAGCCGGCCAGCGACGTCAGCACGATCAGGAACGGAAAAAGTGCCATCAGGGTCGACAGCGCGATGTGGCTCGCGATCGCCCAGCCGTCATCGGCGAGGAACGTGTAAAAGGCATCCATCACGACATGGGTGACGTAACGAAGCTGCTTCACATTCCACCCGGCATTGTCGACGACGGCTCGGTCCGAAAACCGGTCCAGCATCCAATATTACGCATTGAAAAGCCAGTTGGTTGCATGGCCCAGCTGTGTGGAAGTCCGATCCATGCGGTGTTATGTACCGCAGATGACATCCGTCCTCAGCATGATCGTTCTTCCTATCGCCGTCGGCGCCGTGGCCCTGGTGCTGCTGCTCGGCCTTGTCAACATGATGAGGGGCGGCTCGCCGAACACGTCGCAGAAGCTGATGCGGCTGCGCGTGCTGTTCCAGTTCGTCGCCATCGTGATCGCGATGGTCGTGGTCTGGGCGATGGGGCGGTAGATGCGCTAACCTTCACCTCTCCCATTGGGAGAGGTCGGATCGCCATCGGCGATCCGGGTGAGGGATTCAGGTCCGTCGTTAGACCGCATCCCCTCACCCGCTCGCAAGATGCTCGCGACCTCTCCCTGTGGGAGAGGTGACAACACCGGAGCCAACCATGGTCGTTCTCAATCGGATCTACACGCGCACCGGCGATGACGGCACCACCGCGCTCGGCTCCGGCGAGCGGCGGCCGAAATACGATCTGCGCGTTGCTGCCTACGGCACGGTCGACGAGACCAATGCGGCGATCGGCGTGGTGCGGCTGCATCTGGCCGATAGCCCCGATGTCGATGCGATGCTCGGCCGGATCCAGAACGATCTGTTCGATCTCGGCGCCGACCTTGCGGTGCCCGAGCGCGAGGGCAAGACTGAGCGTCTGCGGATGCTGGCGAGCCAGGTCGAGCGGCTCGAGCGCGATATCGACAGCCTGAACGACCAGCTCGCGCCGCTGACTTCGTTCGTGCTGCCCGGCGGGACACCCGCTTCTGCATATCTGCATCTGGCCCGGACGATATGTCGCCGCGCGGAACGCATGATGGTGGAACTCGCTGCCCGGCCCGACGAGCCGGTCAATGAAGCTGGCATCCAGTATATGAACCGGCTGTCGGATTTCCTGTTCGTTGCCAGCCGCTTCCAGAACAACAAGGGAGCCGGAGACGTGTTGTGGGTGCCGGGTCAGAACCGCTAAACTGGTTCAAAACCGGGGACGGTTTTTTGGCTTTGCCGCGTTGACCGGGGGGTACGGGACCTTTAGGTTCCGCGCCAGCCAACCGAAACCCATACAATCAAAGCGAAAGAGGATCGATGAAGGTTCTTGTGCCGGTAAAGCGGGTCGTCGACTACAACGTCAAGGTCCGCGTCAAGAGTGACGGATCGGGCGTGGAGCTCGCCAACGTCAAGATGTCGATGAACCCGTTCGACGAAATCGCCGTCGAGGAAGCGCTGCGGCTGAAGGAAGCCGGCAAGGCGACCGAAGTGGTGGTGGTCTCGATCGGACCGGCGCAGGCTTCCGAGACCATTCGCACCGGGCTTGCGATGGGTGCCGACCGCGGCATCCTGGTCAAGGCCGAAGGCAATGTCGAACCGCTCGCGGTGGCCAAGATCCTGAAGGCGGTGGTCGAGGCGGAGCAGCCCGGCCTGGTCATCCTCGGCAAGCAGGCGATCGACGACGACTCGAACCAGACCGGCCAGATGCTGGCCGCGCTGCTCGGCTGGTCGCAGGCGACCTTCGCCTCCAAGCTCGAGGTCGAAGGCTCTGACTTCAAGGTCACGCGCGAAGTCGACGGCGGCCTGCAGACCATCAGGCTCAAGGGCCCGGCGATCGTCACCACTGACCTCCGCCTCAACGAGCCGCGCTATGCGTCGCTGCCCAACATCATGAAGGCGAAGAAGAAGCCGATCGACGACAAGAGCGCTTCGGATTACGGCGTCGATCTCACGCCGCATCTCGAAGTGCTGAAGACCGCGGAACCGGCGGGCCGCAAGGCGGGCGTCAAGGTCAAGGACGTCGCCGAACTCGTGAACAAGCTCAAGACCGAAGCCGGGGTTCTCTGATGACGACGCTGTTGATTGCTGAACACGACCACGAGACCCTGAAGGACTCGACCAACAAGGCGCTGACCGCGGCGAGCCAGCTCGGCGGCGACGTCCATGTGCTGGTTGCCGGTGGCGGCCAGGGCACCAAGGCGGCGGCGGAAGCAGCAAGCAAGCTCGCCGGCGTCGCGAAGGTGCTGGTGGCCGAAGGCCCGGCCTATGAGCACGACCTCGCCGAGCCGCTGGCCGCGCTGATCGTCGCGCTGGCGCCGAACTATGACGCCTTCGTCGCCCCCGCGACCTCGCGCTTCAAGAACGTGATGCCGCGCGTCGCAGCGCTGCTCGACGTCATGCAGGTCTCGGAGATCATCAAGGTCGTCGCGCCCGACACCTTCGAGCGTCCGATCTATGCCGGCAACGCGATCCAGACCGTGAAGTCGAAGGACGCCAAGAAGGTGATCACAGTCCGTACCTCGACCTTCGCCGCAGCCGGTGAAGGCGGCAGCGCGGCGATCGAGAATGCCGCATCGGCGGCCGATCCCGGCCTGTCCACGTTCGTCGGCGAGGAAGTCGCCAAGAGCGACCGTCCGGAACTGACCTCGGCCAAGATCATCGTCTCGGGTGGCCGCGCCATGCAGAGCCGCGAGAACTTCGCCAAGTACATCGAGCCGCTCGCCGACAAGCTCGGCGCCGGCGTCGGCGCCTCGCGCGCCGCGGTCGATGCCGGCTATGCGCCGAACGATTGGCAGGTCGGCCAGACCGGCAAGGTGGTGGCCCCGGAACTCTATGTCGCGGTCGGCATCTCCGGCGCGATCCAGCATCTGGCCGGCATGAAGGACTCCAAGGTGATCGTCGCCATCAACAAGGATGAGGACGCACCGATCTTCCAGGTGGCCGATTACGGCCTGGTCGCCGACCTCTACCAGGCGGTTCCAGAACTGACCGAAGCACTCGGCAAGCTCGGAAAGTAAGCGACAAGACACCGGCCGGGTGAGTAATCTCCGGCCGGTGTTATTATTCTTGGGGCAACGATCCGGAAACGGTTTTCCGAAAGGATCGAGCTCGATAGGGGAAAATGGGATCGGGGTGTGATTATCTTTAATCACATCATGGTCCCGGGAAACGTTTTCCGGCGGATTGGGCAACCCGGAAGGCTTCGCTTCGGGTATCGTTGGAATTGGGCAGGCGCGACATGCGCGCCGTTCCGGTGGATGACAAGATGACGGTGGCAATCAAAAAGGTCGGCGTGATCGGTTCGGGCCAGATGGGCAACGGCATCGCCCATGTGGCGGCGCTGGCCGGCTTCGACGTGGTGCTCAATGACGTGTCCGGCGACCGGCTGAAGTCGGCGCTGGCGACCATCAACGGCAATCTGACCCGCCAGGTCGCCAAGAAACACATCAGCGAGAGCGAGCGCAAGCAGGCGCTCGACCGCATCACCTCCTCCGAGACGATCGATGCGCTCGCCGACTGCGATCTCGTGATCGAGACCGCGATCGAGAAGGAAGAGACCAAGCGCAAGATCTTCCACGACCTCTGCGCGGTGCTGAAGCCGGAAGCGATCGTCGCGACCAACTCGTCGTCGATCTCGATCACAAGGCTCGCCGCCTCGACCGACCGCCCGGAGAAATTCATCGGCATTCATTTCATGAATCCGGTGCCGGCGATGGAGCTGGTCGAGCTGATCCGCGGGATCGCCACCGACGACGTGACCTTCGACACCTCCAAGGCCTTTGTCGCCAAGCTCGGCAAGCAGGTCGCGGTGTCGGAGGATTTCCCCGCCTTCATCGTCAACCGCATCCTGCTGCCGATGATCAATGAGGCGATCTACACGCTGTATGAGGGCGTCGGCAACGTCGAGGCGATCGACGCCGCGATGAAGCTCGGCGCGCACCATCCGATGGGCCCGCTCGAGCTCGCCGATTTCATCGGCCTCGATACCTGCCTGTCGATCATGCAGGTGCTGCACGAGGGGCTCGCCGATTCCAAGTACCGGCCGTGTCCGCTGCTGGTGAAGTACGTCGAGGCCGGCTGGCTCGGACGCAAGAGCCAGCGCGGCTTCTACGATTATCGCGGCGACAAGCCGGTCCCGACACGATAATTTACGCGCGCTCGTCTCAGATCAGTGCCCGCAACAGCGCAAGCGCCGCGGGCACGAGGCCGACAACCATCGTCACACCCGTTCCAAGTCCGAGCAGATGCGCTGTTAGCGCGAGGCGCTGGCTTTTCTCCTGCGTTGTCATTGCAGTGCCTCGCAGGCGCGCTTCAGCCGCCGTCCGGCCTCTTCGATGGTCGATGACGGGTTGGCGAAGCTGAGGCGGATAGAAGGCGACAGCCCAAAATCCTCGCCGGGAAACACCACCAGATCGGCTTGTTCGAGCAGGTAGCTGGAGAAATCGCGGTCAGTCTCGAGCAGCTTGCCGTCGGCAGCACGCTTGCCGATCACGCCGGCGCAACTGACCAGCAGATAGAACGTGGCTTCCGGCGGCGTGCAGGAGAGCCCGCGGCATCCGTTCACGAGTTCAGCAAAGCGGTCACGCCTTGCGCGAAGGATGACGGCGCGCTCGGCCAGCACATCCTGCGCGCCGTCGAGGGCGGCCACCGCGGCGGCCTGGCTGATCGACGACGCACCGGACGTGGTCTGCGACTGGATCGTGATCATCTCGCGGATCAGCGCCGAGGGGCCTGCGGCGTAGCCGATGCGCCATCCCATCATGGCGTAGCTCTTGGCGAGACCGCTGACGGTCAGCGTCCGCACCTTCAGGCGCGGCTCGATTTCCGCAAGCGTCGGCGCGGGAGCGCCGTTGAACACGATGTGCTCGTAGAGCCCGTCGGCAAGCACCCAGACGTCCGGATGGCGCAACAGGATCGCGGCGATCTCAGCCAGATCCTCCGGAGAATACAGCGCGCCGGAGGGATTGACCGGATTGTTGACGACGACCCAGCGGGTTCGCGGCGATATCGCCGCCTGCAAATCCTCCGCACGCAGCCTGAAGCCGTTGTTCTGCGCGCAGGGCACGATCACCGGCGTGCCGCCCGCCAGCCGGACCTGATCGAGATACGGCGCCCAGTACGGCGCGGGGACGATCACCTCGTCTTCAGGCGCCAGCGTCGCCAGCAGCGCGTTGAACAGCGCCTGGGTCGAGCCATTGGTGATGACGATCTCGTTCAGTTCGTAATCGAGATGGTGGTCGCGCAGCAGCGCGGCCTGCACCGCGCGCTTGAGCTCCGGCGTGCCGTCGACATCGGTGTAGCGGGTCTCGCCGCGCCGTGCCGCTTCATGCGCCGCCGCGATCACATGATCCGGCGTCGGGAAGTCGAGATTGCCCGACGACAGCTCGATGATCTCACGCCCGGCGGCGCGCAATTCGCGGGCGCGGCGGCGCAGCACCGATGCGGGCGATGCCTTGATGCCGCTCATGCGCGGCGAGAGGATGGGTGTCGCGGTCATCGGACGTACTGCGCCTCACCGTTGCCGAACGACCAGTTTTCGGGAAGCACCTCGACAAGGTTGATGAAGATGTCCTCGGCGCGCAGGCCGGGACTTTCGCTCAGCAGTTCGGCGATGCGTCGATAGAGCTTCTGCTTCTGCGCAACCGGGCGGGTGTTGCTGACCGTGACCTGAATGATGACCAGATCGTCGCTGCGCCTGATCCCGAGATAGTCCGCGCCATAGGCGAAATCGTCGTCGTCGTGCTCGGAGATCGTCATGAAGCGATCGCCTTCCGGCACATCGAAGGTCTCGCGCATGGCGCGATAAAGGCTTTCGAGAATGGCCTTGCGGTAGGCGGCGGGCTTGCCCCGTCGCAGGGAGACGCGGGTCAGCGGCATGATGAAGGCTCTCCTGGAGGTGATCGTTGCGTGCAGCCGATCCTAGGGGCTTCTTGATCATTGAAAAATGGTATGATATCGCATTTCAATGATTGCTAATTTAAATGAATGGCGATGAAGGCACTCGACGTCGAGGCGGTGCAGGCCTTTGTCCTGGTGGCCGACCTCAGCAGCTTCACGCGCGCGGCGCAGGTCATGGAGACCACGCAGTCCGCGGTCAGCCTGAAGATCAGGCGTCTGGAAGACGGGCTCGGCCGGCGGCTGCTGGAGCGGACGCCGCGGCTGGTCAGGCTGTCCGCGGAAGGGGCCGCCTTCCTCGGCGCGGCGCGCAATCTCGTGGCCGCGCATCAATCGGCGATCGGGTCGTTTGCCGTCGAACATCGGCGATTGGTGGTCGGCATCAGCCACCACATCGTGGGATCGGAACTGGCCTCGCTGTTGAAGCGGATGAACACCACCGATCCGGGACTGGTGATCCAGCTGCACGTCGATACGTCACGCTCGGTGCTCAGCGCATTCGACGACGGCAAGCTCGATGCTGCGATCGTGCTGCGCCACGACGCCAAGCGCCGCGATGGCGACGTGCTGTTCGAAGAACCCTTCGGCTGGATGGCCGCGCCCGATTTTCACCATCGGCCGGGCGAGCCGCTGCGCCTGGCGACGCAAGCCGAGCCGTGCAGCGTGCGCGCGATGGCGGTCGAGGCTCTCGACGCTGCCGGCATCGCCTGGACCGAGGCGTTCGTCGGTGGCGGGCTTGCGACGATCGGGGCCGCGATTTCCGCGGGCCTTGCCGTCGCAGCGCTGGCGCGCCGAGTGGCGCCAGCCGATACCGTCGACCTCGGACCGCGGCTAGGCCTGCCGCCACTGCCGTCGCGCGACGTCATGCTTCACTCAAAACTGTCAGACGCACGGACACGGCGGGCGTTGCGCACATTAGGTGCGGCCTTCGCGGCGAACGCGGTCTGAGCGGCTCGTCGTCCAAACGATGTGTCAGCCTGACGCGGCCGCCGACACCAAGCGTTAACTTTCCCCGGCTACGTCCAAAGCCGGACTTGGGAGTGCCGCGTATGGACATGATGAGCATGGTCACCAGCATCCTGTCGATGCAGCAGGGCAACCTGCAGGGCGAGATCGCGACCCGTGTGACCAAGCAGAACCTCGACGCGGAAAAGTTCGCCGTTCAGACCCTGCTCGGCAGTCCTTCCACCGCGAACTTGTCCCCCGGCGTCGGCGGCAACCTCAACGCCGTCGCCTGATCAGAACCCCGCTGCGGCCGGCCCCAGCGCCGCCTTCACCAGCTTGATCGCGTCGTCGCTCGCCCATTCGGCGGGGCCGGCGATATTGGCGATTTCGCAGCCCTTGCCGTCGACCAGCACCGAGGTCGGCATGCCCAGCGCCTTGCCTATGTTCTTAAGATCTTGAAAGACCTTGGCTTTCTGGTCGCTGAAATAGCCGAGATTGGTCAGATTGGCCTCTCTCAGGAAATTCTTCGGCTTGTCCGGGTCGCGGGTGTCGATGTTGATCGCGACCACCTCGAAATCCTTGCCGCCGAGCTTGGTCTGCAGGCTGTCGAGCGCCGGCATTTCCTTGCGGCAGGGCACGCACCAGGTCGCCCACAAATTGACGAGTACCGTCTTGCCGCGCCAGTCCGAGAGCTTCTTCGGTTGGCCGTTGGCGTCCTCGAAGGCGAGGTCCGGCAGCCTCAAGGGGGTGGTCGCCATGGTCAGCGCCGCGACCTCGCCATGGGCGAGCGGGGCGATCTTCTTGGCCAGATCCACCGCGCTGTTGCAGGCGACGTCGCCACCCGCGGGATGCTTGAGGCCGGAGACCCCGACATAGCCGATCGCGGCCCCGGCCAGCACGGCGCCGATCACCAGCGGGATGCGCCACCGGGCGGCAGGCTTGGCGGTCGGTTCGGACGGGGTCGTCTCGGGCATATCGTTTGTCATCCTGGGTCAGATGTGGCTAAGCAATGCCGGGAATACGACCGGAACCGCCATGCCGTTTCGCCGCTCCGGCGATGAAACCGCACGGCCTGCAATACAAATTCGTGAGCGAGAAGTCATGAGCAACAAGATGTGGGGCGGCCGGTTCTCGGAGCGTCCCGACGCGATCATGGAGGAAATCAACGTCTCCATCGACGTCGACCGTCACCTTTATGCCCAGGACATCGCCGCGTCCAAGGCCCACGCCGCAATGCTCGCTGCACAGGGCATCATCACCGCTGCTGATGCGAAAAATATCGGCAAAGGTCTAGACACGATTTTGTCAGAAATCGGCAAGGGCGATTTCGACTTCAAGCGCGCGCTCGAAGACATCCATATGAACGTCGAGTCGCGGCTGTCCGAATTGATCGGGCCCGCGGCGGGCCGGCTGCACACTGCGCGCTCGCGCAATGACCAGGTCGCGACCGATTTCCGCCTCTACGTCCGCGACACCATTGATGAGACCGATGCGGCGCTGGCCGCGTTCCAGGAGGCCTTGGTCGCCCGCGCGCTGGAGCATGCCGGAACCGTGATGCCTGGCTTCACCCATCTGCAGACCGCCCAACCCGTGACCTTCGGCCATCATCTCTTGGCCTATGTCGAGATGGCCAGCCGCGACCGCGGCCGCTTTACCGATGCGCGCAAGCGGCTGAACGAATCGCCGCTCGGCGCTGCCGCACTGGCCGGCACCTCGTTTCCGATCGACCGTGCCGCGACCGCCAAGGCGCTCGGCTTCGACCGTCCGATGGCCAATTCGCTCGACGCGGTCTCCGACCGCGATTTCGTGCTGGAGACGTTGTCGGCGGCTGCAATCTGCGCGGTGCACATGTCGCGTTTCGCCGAGGAGATCGTGATCTGGACCTCGCCGCTGGTCGGCCTCGTCAGGCTCAGCGACAAGTTCACGACGGGATCGTCGATCATGCCGCAGAAGCGCAATCCGGACGCGGCCGAGCTCGTGCGCGCCAAGACCGGCCGCGTGATTGGCGCGCTCACCGCGCTGCTGATCGTGATGAAGGGCCTGCCGCTCGCCTATCAAAAGGACATGCAGGAGGACAAGCAGGGCGCGATGGAGGCGTTCGCGGCGCTGTCGCTCGCAATCCGCGCCATGACCGGCATGGTCGAGGACCTGGTGCCGGACGCGGCGAAGATGAAGGCCGCCGCCGGCGAGGGCTACGCCACCGCGACCGACCTTGCCGATTGGCTGGTGCGCACCCTGAGAATGCCGTTCCGCGACGCCCACCACGTTACCGGGCGGATCGTCGGCCTGGCCTCGCAGGAGGGCGTGGCACTGCACGAGCTGCCGCTGAAGGCCATGCAGGAGGTCGAGCCGAAGATCACGGCCGACGCCTTGAAGGTGCTCAGCGTCGAATCCTCGGTGCAGAGCCGGACCTCGTTTGGCGGCACGGCGCCGAAGAATGTGACGGCGCAAGCCAAAGCCTGGGCCAAGCGGCTGGAAAAAGAGCGAAAATCGGGCTGATCGCGAAAATTTGGCCGTGATTTCGTGGCCCTCCGCCTCTCGCCAGAGCACACCAATGTTTGTATGGTGCGGCCCGAATTGGGGATTTCGTCGTGACTAGCAAGAACCGCCTGACCCCCTCGGGATGGGCCATGATTGTGCTGAGCGTATCAGCGCTGACGCTCGGCGGCTGCGGCCGCAAGGGGCCGCTCGACCTGCCGCCGACCGCGAACGCCGCGCCGGGCACGACAGCGGCGCCGGGCGATACCGAGAGCGAGCGGGCGGCGCAGCCCAGCGTGTTCAACCCGACCTATGGATCGGATGCCGCGCCGGCCGCATCGAAAGGCAATAAACGGCCCTTCATCCTCGATCCGCTGCTCGGCAACTAGTATTCAAAGCGTGTCATGCACCATTTCGACTATCGCAACGGCGTGCTGCATGCCGAGGCGGTCAATCTCATTGACCTGGCGGAAGCCGTCGGCACGCCGTTCTATTGCTATTCGACGGCGACGCTGGAACGGCACTACCGCGTCTTCACCGAAGCCTTCGCCGGCGAGAAGGCGCTGGTCTGCTACGCCATGAAGGCGAACTCCAACCAGTCGGTGCTGCGCACGCTGGCGAAGCTCGGTGCCGGCGCCGACGTGGTGTCCGGCGGCGAGTTGAAGCGGGCGCTGGCGGCCGGCATTCCGCCGTCGAAGATCGTGTTCTCTGGCGTCGGCAAGACCGAGGCTGAGCTGCGCGCCGCGCTCGCCACCGACATCCTCTGCATCAACATCGAGTCCGAGCCGGAGCTCGAGATGCTGTCGCGGCTGGCGGTCGAGATGAAGACGACGGCGCGGATCTCGGTGCGGGTCAATCCGGACGTCGATGCCGGCACGCATGCCAAGATTTCGACCGGCAAGTCGGAGAACAAGTTCGGCATTCCGATCGCACGCGCCCGCGAGGTCTATGCCCGCGCCGCGAAGCTGCCCGGCATCAAGATCACCGGCACCGACGTCCATATCGGCAGCCAGATCACCGATCTCGGCCCGCTGGAGGCTGCCTTCCGCCTGCTCGCCGATTTCGTGCAGACACTGCGCGCCGACGGCCACGACATCTCCCATGTCGATTTCGGCGGCGGCCTCGGCATTCCCTATTACATGGACCGCGCCGCGCCGCCGGCGCCGGATGCCTATGCCGCGATGGTCAAGCGCGTCACGCATAATCTCGGCTGCACGCTGATGTTCGAGCCGGGCCGCATGATCGTCGGCAATGCCGGCATCCTCGTCACCCGCGTGATCCATGTGAAGCCGGGCGATGCCAAGAACTTCGTCATCATCGACGCCGCGATGAACGACCTGATCCGGCCGACGCTGTATGAAGCGCATCACGATATCCTGCCGGTGCGCCAGCCCGCGCCTGATACCCCGACCATGGTCGCCGATGTGGTCGGGCCGGTCTGCGAGACCGGCGACTATCTCGCGCTCGACCGCGCGCTGCCGCAGCCGAAGGCCGGCGATCTCCTCGCGATCATGACCGCCGGCGCCTATGGCGCGGTGCAGGCCGGCACCTACAACACCCGGCCCTTGGTGCCGGAAGTGCTGGTCAAGGACGACCAGTATGCGATCGTTCGCCCGCGCATCGACGTCGACGCGCTGATTGCGATGGACAAGCCCGCGCCGTGGTTGTGAGGCACACTGGCACCTCATTCTCGGTGTCGTCCCTGCCTAGTGCGCAATTGCGCACGGGAGCAGGGACCCATAACCACCGCTCTTGATTGTTGTATTGAGCTGGGCCCCAGCTCAGCTAAACCACAAACGCCTGTGGTTATGGGTCCCGGGTCGCGCTTCGCTTGCCCGGGACGACAGCGTTTAATTCGGCGAGAGCGTTATTTCGCGGCGTGGCTACCGCCCTTGCCGCCACCCACGATCACGCCCGCGGCCTTCTCGATCGGCTTGATCGCGGCGGTGAAATCCGACTCCGGTCCTTCCTCGCGGATGATCACCTCCCAGAGCCGGCCGACCGCTTCGGCGACCTCCATCGAAAGCCCGAGCGAGCGCATCTCCTCGACCGCGAGCCGCACGTCCTTCACCATCAACCCGGTGGCGAAGCCGAAATCGAAGCTGCGCGGCAAGACCGAACGCGGAAACTTGTCGCGGCTCGCGGTGTTCAGCCCCGAGCCCGCATTGATGACATCGATCATCACGGCCGGATCGAGCCCGGACTTGACGCCCATCACCACCGCTTCCGAGGTCGCGACCATCGCGGTCGCCGATAGGAAGTTGTTGGCGAGCTTCATGGTCTGGCCGGAGCCCGGCTTGGTGCCGATGAAGAACACCTTGCCGATCACGTCGAGCGCGGATTTCACCAGCTCGAAATCGGCGCGCGGGCCCGACACCATCACCGCCAGCGTGCCTTTCTCGGCGCCGGAGACGCCGCCGGACACCGGGCTGTCGATCTGCACGATGTTCTTTTTCGCCAGCAGGTCGTGGATCTTCACTGCCATCTGTGAGCCGACGGTGGAGAGATCGATGAAGCGCTTGACGCGCGTGCCCTCGATCACGCCGCCGGTGCCGGTCGCGACCTCGAGCGAGGCCTGCAGCGAGGGCAGGCTCGCCATCACGGTCTCGACCCGGTCGGCGACGTCCTTGGGCGAGGTTGCAGCCTCAGCGCCGAGCGCGACCAGCTTGTCGAGCGCGTCCTTGCTTGTGTCGAACACGGTGAGCTTTTGGCCGGCCTCGATCAGCCGGCGCGCCATCGGGAAGCCCATCTTCCCGAGGCCGATGAATCCGATTTCCATGAGTCGTTTCCTTGTTCTTCGTTGTTGCGAGGAGAGCGAAGCAAGACGTCCCCCAGCCTCGGTGTCGTCCTGGCGAAAGCCAGGACCCATAACCACTGCTCTTGATGATTGCGCGGAGCTGGGGCTCCAGCATCTCTAACCACGAAGACCTGTGGTTATGGGTCCCGGCTTTCGCAGGGACGACGATGCGGAGGCAGCAGCGCCTTACGCCTTGTTGTCGAGTTCGGCGAACACCTCGCGCGCGATGCGGAAGCTGTCGACGCCGGCGGGGATGCCGGCATAGATCGAGACCTGCATGAAGATCTCGCGGATCTCGTCGCGGGACACGCCGTTGGTCAGCGCGCCCTTGATGTGCGCCTTCAGTT
Source organism: Bradyrhizobium sp. th-b2 (assembly GCF_000426785.1). Lineage (NCBI taxonomy): Bacteria > Pseudomonadati > Pseudomonadota > Alphaproteobacteria > Hyphomicrobiales > Nitrobacteraceae > Bradyrhizobium > Bradyrhizobium sp. th-b2. The sequence goes on along the minus strand of NZ_AUGA01000007.1, from coordinate 102,366 downwards.
CGTGCGGCCGGTTCAGGATCGAGATCATGGCGAGGTTGAGCATGCTGCGGGTCTTGCGCGGCAGCTCCTCGCGGCCCCAGACCGCGCCCCAGCAATATTCGGTGACCAGTTCCTGGAACGGCTTGTTGAAGCTGTCCGAATTCTTCAGCGCATTGTTGACATAGGCCTCGCCGAGCACCGCCTTGCGGATTTCGAGCCCCTTGTCGTGCGTTTTTTGGTCCATATCGTTTCCTCATGCGTTAAGGCGTTGGTTCGGGCCGGGAAGTTACGGGGTCGAACCGCCGCAGTCACGCCTTCGTGTTATGCGTATTTCCCGGTGTGGGTTACGCCCCGGAACGGGTGCCTCAAAGCCGCCGCTGTGCTAAGCTGACCTGCCGGCTACCCCGGAGATTTTATTGAGCGGAGCCAACATCGACCCGTCCGACAACGCCTCACGCGCCGTCCGCGACAGCGATGCGATCGCGCGGCTGAAACTGACCGAGGCGCTGCAGCGGGCAAGATTTGCGATTGCGTGGGAACGGTCGTGGCCGCATCTGGCGCGGTTCCTGACGGTCGTGGGTCTGTTCCTGGTCGCGTCCTGGGCCGGGCTTTGGCTGGTGCTGCCGTTTGTCGCACGCGTCGCCGGCGCCGGCCTGTTCGCGATTGCCGCCCTCGCGATGCTGTTGCCACTGCTGCGCTTCCGCTGGCCGAGCCGGGAAGAGGGCCTGAGCCGGCTCGACCGCGGCGCCGGCATCCGGCATCGCCCGGCGACCACGCTCTCCGATACGCTCACCAACAAGGATCCGTTCGCGCTGGCGCTGTGGCAGGCGCAGCGCGAGCGCACGCTGGCCTCGATCAAGCGCATCCGCGCCGGGCTGCCGCGGCCGCGCGTCTCGCTGCACGACCCCTGGGCGCTGCGCGCGCTGGTCATCGTGATGCTGGTCGCAACCTATGTCGCCGCCGGCGACGAGCGCGGCCTGCGGGTCGCCTCCGCGTTCGACTGGAACGGCATCATGGCGCCGCCCAATGTCCGGGTCGATGCCTGGGTAACGCCGCCGAACTACACCGGCAAGCCGCCGATCATCCTGTCGAACGCCAACAAGGATGCCGCCGCGGCCGACAATGGCCCGCTCGCGGTTCCGGCCGGCAGCACGCTTTTGGTGCGCTCCAGCGGAGGCACCATCGACGTCGTCGTCGGTGGCGGCCTCACCGAGGTCGCGCCCGACGGGCAGGCGCCCAAGGGCACCAACGAGCGGCACTTCAAGATCGTCGCCGACGGCACCGCGCATGTCCGCGCGCCGGCCGGCCAGCCGCAGTGGAAATTCACCGCGACGCCGGACCGCCCGCCGTCGATCGCGCTCGCCAAGGATCCGGAGCGGCAGGCGCGCGGTTCGCTGCAGATGTCCTACCGGCTCGAGGACGATTACGGCGTCAGCGAAGCACGCGCGCAGTTCGCGGCGCGGCCAGGCGATGCGCCCAAGGATGCTGCCAAGGATGCCGACGGCAAGGCGGCGCAGCCGCGTCCGCTGTTCGAGCCGCCGCAATTCGCGCTGGTGCTGCCCAATGCGCGCACCCGCAACGGCGTCGGCCAGACCGTCAAGGACCTCAGCGAAGATCCCTATGCCGGCGCCGACGTCACGCTGACGCTGACGGCCAAGGATGAGGCCGGCAATGAGGGCAAGAGCGAGCCGTTCAACATGCGGCTGCCCGAGCGCCTGTTCACCAAGCCGCTGGCGCGCGCGCTGATCGAGCAGCGCCGCATCCTGGCGCTCGACGCCAACCAGAACGGCCAGGTGTTCGCCGCGCTCGAGGCGCTGATGATCGCGCCGGAAATGTTCATGCCGGAGACCGGCTATTATCTCGGCCTCCACACCGTCAGCCGCCAGCTCGAGGCGGCACGCACCGACGACCAGCTGCGCGGGGTCGTGGCCAGCCTGTGGGCGCTCGCCGTCACCATCGAGGACGGCAACATCTCCGACGTCGACAAGGCGCTGCGCGCGGCGCAGGACGCGCTGAAGCAGGCGCTGGACCGCGGCGCAACCGACGAGGAGATCAAGAAGCTCACCGACAATCTGCGCGCGGCGCTGGACAATTTCCTGCGCCAGCTCGCCGAGCAGTTCCGCAACAATCCGCAGCAGCTCGCCCGGCCGCTCGATCCGAACGCCAAGGTGTTGAGCCAGCAGGATCTCAAGAACATGCTCGACCGCATGGAGCGGCTGTCGCGCTCCGGCGACAAGGATGCGGCGCGGCAGCTGCTCGAGCAGATGCAGCAGATGCTCGAAAACCTGCAGATGGCGCAGCCCAATCAGGGCGACGACGACATGCAGCAGTCGCTCAACGAGCTCGGCGACATGATCCGCAAGCAGCAGCAGTTGCGCGACAAGACCTTCAAGCAGGGCCAGGATTCCCGCCGCGACCGCATGCGCGGCAAGCAGGGCGAGCAGTCGATGGGCGACCTGCAGCAGGATCAGCAGGCGCTGCGCGACCGGCTGAAGAAGCTGCAGGAAGAGCTCGCCAAGCGCGGCATGGGTCCGGATCAGCGCGGCCAGAAGGGCCAGGGTCAGAAGGGCGACCAGGCCCAGCAGGGAGACCAAGGCGATCAGGGCGATGACGGCGACGGGCTCGACCAGGCCGACTCCGCGATGGGCGATGCCTCCGGCCGGCTCGGCGAGGGCAATGCCGACGGCGCGGTGGACTCGCAGGGACGCGCGCTCGATGCGCTGCGCAAGGGCGCGCAGAGCCTTGCGGACGCGATGCAGCAGGGCGATGGCGACCAGCCGGGCGATGGCCCCGGCAATCGCGCCGGCCGTCAGCAGAGCGGCGGCAACCAGACCGATCCGCTCGGCCGTCCGTTGCACGGCCGCGAATTCGGCGACGATTACACGGTGAAGATCCCCGGCGAGATCGACGTCCAGCGCGTCCGCCGCATCCTCGAAGAACTGCGCCGCCGCCTCGCCGATCCGTCACGGCCGCAGCTCGAGCTCGACTACATCGAGCGGCTGCTGAAGGATTATTGAGCCGCCGCACATTCCACTGTCATCGCCCGGCTCGACCGGGCGATCCAGTATTCCAGAGACGTCAGCGATCGAATCGAGAAGCCGCGGCTTACTGGATGCCCCGCCGGAGCCTGTCATCGGGCGCGCGCGTTCGCGCGACCCGGTGGCGGGGCATGACGAGGTTGTGTGTGGGGGTTGCTTTGCGCGCAATGACGGCGTGCGAATATCCGTCTCCGCACACACCTCGTCATGCGCGGGGCTTGACCCGCGCATCCATCAAGCTTCGCAAGACTCATTTTGAAGATGGATTGCCGGGGTAAGCCCGGCAATGACGGCTAGCTCGCCTTCCGCGCCGCCAGCGCGTCCGCCACCGCGGTGCGGATATCGGCCACCGAGAACGGCTTCGTCACCACATCATGCACGATCGCCTCGAGGCCTGAGGCGCGCTCGCGCTGATGGGCGAAGCCGGTCATCAGCAGGATCTTCAGCTCCGGGAAGTCGCGCGCCGCGGTCAGCGCCAGCGCGATGCCGTCCATGACCGGCATCTGGATGTCGGTGAGCAGGAGGTCGAACGCGCCTTCATCGCGCGTCAGCATCTCCAGCGCCTCGGCGCCGTCCTGCGCGGTCACGGTCTCGTGGCCGTCCATGGCGATGGCGCGCGCCACCAGCGAGCGCATCGAGTCTTCGTCGTCGGCGATCAGAACACGCGTCATGGCGATGGGTCGGTTTCCGAGAGTGTTTGCCGGCGGCTCAGGCCCGGCCGCCGGTGAGATCGTGCTTGTTGAAAAAGCGTACGTCGATATTGCGGCCTTCGGGCGGCGGCGAGGCGAGGCGCGACTTGAAGAAGGCGCGCTCGCCGGGATTGAGCACCGGCTGCTCCAGTACCGCATTCCAGGCATAGATTTCCGCGCCCTGCGCGTCGCGGACCGAGAAGCGCAGCCGCGGCAATTCGACCGGCTTCCTGGTCTGGCCGACGATCATGCCCTCGATCACCAGCACCGGCTTGCCGTCCACGGTCTCGTTGGTGATCTTGAGGTCCTTGAAGGCGAGCCCGCGCAGATTCACGTCGAGCCCGACCATCTTGTAGAACAGGGCGGTCTGCGGCAGCAGCCGCACCACGTCGTTGCGCCAGACGAACAGCGCGATGATCAGCGCGGCCATGGCGCCGCAGGTGGTCGGCAGGGCGCCGATCACGGGCATGAAGGGAATTCGGGGCAGGGAGGGCAGCCGGAACAGGCGGGGAAGCCGCGGCAGGCGGAAGCGGCGCTTGGTTCCGGTCACCTCCTGGCCGTCGGCATGGGCAGCGGCATCCGCCGCGGCGACCGCCGGCCACGCGGTGGCGTCGCTCTCGCTGGGCAAATCGGCTGAAATCGAGGGGCTTTCGACCACCGGGGTCTCGTCAGCCTCCTCCCGGCCCATCGTGTCCCATTCGGCGGCGAGATCGGAGCCGGCGGACTGATGGGCCAAGGCGGGCGCCGTCACCCCGACGGCGTCCTCCGGCCGGGCCAGCCAAACCTCCCGGCAGCGGGAACAACGGACGCTGCGCCCGGCCTCCCCCAGGGTGGCCGGATTGATGGCGTAGGATGTTGTACAATGCGGGCAAACGATATGCATGGAGCCGAATCTCCACCGTGTGGTATGCCCGGATGCTACTTAGCGACCGTTAACGAATCGGAAACCATAACTGACGCACAACCTTTCTGTGCGGTTCGCGGCCGGTCGGCCGGCAGTATGGGGTACTCGGCCATCGGCCCTCTCGAACGGAGCTAGCGCATTGGTTCGGTTCGAAAATGTCGGTTTGCGCTACGGGCTCGGCCCGGAGATTTTGCGCGACCTCTCGTTCATGATCCCGGCGCATTCGTTCCAGTTCCTCACCGGCCCGTCCGGCGCCGGCAAGACCTCGCTGCTGCGGCTGTTGTTCCTGTCGCTGCGGCCGACCCGCGGGCTGGTCAATCTGTTCGGCAAGGACGTCTCGCTGCTGAGCAAGGACCAGGTCGCCGACCTGCGCAAACGGATCGGTATCGTGCTGCAGGATTTTCGCCTGCTCGACCACATGACGACCTACGAGAATGTCGCGCTGCCGTTCCGGGTGATGGGCCGCGACGAATCGAGCTACCGCCGCGAGGTGATCGACCTCCTGAAATGGGTCGGCCTCGGCGAGCGCATGGATGCGCTGCCGCCGATTCTATCGGGCGGCGAGAAGCAGCGCGCGGCGATCGCGCGCGCGGTGATCTCGCGGCCGCAATTGCTGCTGGCGGACGAGCCGACCGGCAGTGTCGATCCGACGCTCGGGCGCCGCCTGTTGCGGCTGTTCATCGAGCTCAACAAATCGGGCACCGCTGTTATCATCGCGACCCACGACATCACGCTGATGGATCAATACGAGGCGCGGCGGCTGGTGCTGCATCAGGGACGGCTGCACATCTATGAGTAGGAGCGGCGACGAGAAAGTGTCGTTGGTCGATCTCGGGCGCGAACGCCCGCAGGTCCCGGCCACGGCGCGCAACATGTCGCCGATCGTGCCGCGCGCCTCGATCTCGGGCCGCGCGCTGGTCGCGGTGGTCGCGATCATGACCTTCCTCGCCTCGCTGACGACGGGCACCGTGCTCTTGGTCAGTGCATCCGCGGCCGAATGGCAGTCCGAAGTGTCGAGCGAGATCACCATCCAGGTGCGCCCCTCGCCGGGCCGCGACCTCGATCGCGACGCGCAGGCGGCTGCGGATGCGATGCGGGCGCAGTCCGGCATTCTCGAGGTCCGGCCGTTCAGCAAGGAGGAATCCGCCAAGCTGCTGGAGCCGTGGCTCGGCAGCGGGCTCTCGATCGAGGAACTGCCGGTGCCGCGCGTCATCGTGGCGCGGGTGCAGCCCGGCACCACGCTCGATCTCGCCGCGCTGCGCGCGCGGGTGACGCAGGTGGCGCCGACCGCAAGCGTCGACGACCACCGCGCCTGGATCGAGCGCATGCGCTCGATGACCGGCGCCACCGTGTTTGCCGGCGTCGGCATCCTGATCCTCGTGATCATCGCCACCATCATCTCGGTGTCGTTTGCGACCCGCGGCGCGATGGCGTCCAACCGTCCGATCGTCGAGGTGCTGCATTTCGTCGGCGCCGGCGACAGCTACATCGCCAACCGCTTCCTGCGGCATTTCCTTCGGCTCGGCCTTGAAGGCGGGTTGATCGGCGGCGGTGCGGCGATGCTGGCGTTCGGCTTCTCCGAGTCGATCGCCAACTGGTTCTCCGGCACGCCGGTGGGCGACCAGTTCGCGGCGCTGCTCGGCACGTTCTCGCTGCGCCCGTCGGGCTATCTGGTGCTGGCGATGCAGGCGGTGCTGATCGCGGCGATCACCGCCTGGGCGTCGCGGCGCACTTTGTTCGCCACGCTCGACGACATCGACTGACGGCGCACGACAGCGCAACCATGAGGTCAGTCGCGTGATCGCGTTTCGCCGCCAGAGTGTGATCCCGCGCGTATTCGCGCAGCCGTCGTCACGGCAAAACCGGGTTTCCACTTTTCCAGTTCATGCATTAAAATCGCCCGGGGGGAAGGGTAACCGCATCACATGAGTTTGCAGTCCGACGATACGTCGCCGAATGGCCATGCCGCGCGCCCGCGCGGCTGGCTGCGCGCCGTCATCGTCGCGCCGCTGGCGTTCGGCTTCGTTGCCGCGGCGCTGGGCTTTGTCGGCTTCCTCTCGCAATTGCGCGGCGTCGAGAGCGACCCGCCGCACAATGCCGACGGCATCGTGGTGCTGACCGGCGGCTCGTCGCGGGTGTCGGACGCGATGGAATTGCTCGCCGCAGGCTACGGCAAGCGGCTGTTGATCTCGGGCGTGCACCCGACCAACGACGCCGGTGACATCTCCCGCTCGGTGCCCGACAGTCGGGGGCTGATGAGCTGCTGCGTCGATCTCGACCGCTCGGCGGTCAACACCCGCAGCAATGCGGCGGAGACGCGGCGCTGGGCGCGCGAGCGCGGCTTCAAATCGCTGATCGTGGTGACCTCGAACTACCACATGCCGCGCGCGATCGTGGAACTGTCACATGCGATGCCCGACGTCACGCTGATCCCGTTCGCCGTGGTGGGCGACAAATGGCGCGATGAGCCGTGGTGGACCAGTGGCGGAACCTTCCGTCTCTTGCTATCGGAATACGCCAAATATGTCGCCGCGGAGGTCCGGGTGCGGCTCGCCGATATCGGCCTCGACCTGACCTCCGATCTCGCCGAGCCGGCAGCCGCACCGCGCCGCCCGGCGACGGCGCAGGCGAACTAATGTATCAGGCACCGTCATTCCGGGGCGCGAAGCGAACCCGGAATCTCGAGATTCCGGGTCTGGTGCTTGCGCACTATCCCGGAATGACGGTGTAGAGGATAGTGTTGAGAATGACGTCGATCTTCCTGCGCTCGCTGATCTTCAACGTGCTGTTCTATCTGGTGCTGGTCGTGCTCTGCATCGTCGCGCTGCCGGCGCTGCTGCTGCCGCGCGGCGCGATGATGGCACTCGAAGCCGCCTGGGCCAGCATCAGCCTGTTCCTGATGCGCGTGGTCTGCAACATCATGATCGAGTTTCGCGGCGTCGAGAAGATTCCGAAGGGACCGCTGGTGATCGCCTCGAAGCACCAGTCGTTCTGGGAGACGTTTGCGCTGGTGCGCTTCTTCGACCATCCGCTGTTCATCCTCAAGCGCGAGCTGATGATGATCCCGGTGTTCGGCTGGTACCTCAAGAAGGTCGGCATGATCTCGGTGGAGCGTGGCGGTGGCCCGCGCTCGCTGATCAAGACGCTGAAGCGCGCGGCGACCGAGGTGAAGCTTGGCCGTCAGCTCGTGATCTTTCCCGAGGGCACGCGCACCGCGCCCGGTGCTGTGCCGAACTACAAGGCCGGCGTCGCGCAGATCTATGGCGAGAGCGGCGTGCCGTGCCTGCCGGTCGCGCTCAATTCCGGGCTGTTCTGGCCGCGCCGCACCTTCATGCGCTATCCCGGCACGCTGGTGGTCGAATTCCTCGATCCGTTGCCGCCGGGTTTGCCGCGCGACGAGTTCATGACCCGCCTGCGCGACCAGATCGAGACCGCCACCAGCCGCATCGTCGAGGCCGGCCGTGCCGAGCAGGCGCAATTGTTCGGCGGCGTGCCGAGCGAGGCGAAGGGTTAGGGCGGAAGCCTTTCCACAAATCGCCGTGCCCGAAGCGGTCGTCCCACGGCTGGATGGCCGCTCAATCTCCATCCCTATTGTTTCGGAAGATTGCCGGCCAACCGCCCTCTGTAACCATCGGTGGATCGCATCAACATTTTCCGAAACGTGAACGCGACAGTCGGAGATCTGTCACAGCAGTGTTGCGATCCGCCGCTTATGAGCAATCCATTTTGATCTTCAAAAAATGGGGGCTCTCGGATGTTCAAGACAATCTCCACACCACAAACAATCGGCCGCGCAATTGTCCGGTGCCTGATCGCGGGGACGGCTCTCTCACCGGTGCTGTTCGCAGTCCATCCGGCCTTTTCCCAGACTGCAGGCAATTCGCACGAATTGCTCGTCAGCGGCGCGCTCTACGCGGGCAAGCCGTCGACCGTCGCCGTGGGCCAGACCCTGCCGACCGGCGGGAAGGCGGTGGCTGACGGCACCTATCCGACGGTCTTCAACAATGTGGCTGTTGATTCGAACTTCGGCGTGACTGCGCCGGTCGTGATCAAGAGGTATCATCTGGAAAGCGATCGCCTTCGCGAAATCGGCGCGCTGACCGTGCCGGCGGACGTGGCGGTGACGAGCTTCAGCTCCAAGTCCGAATTGTCGCTCCATTTGTCGCCCGACGGCAAGGCCGTGACATTCATGGGCTACGACGCCGCAGTGAACGAGCTGGACGTTTCCAACTCCAATTCACCCAACCATGTCGATCCCACCAATCCGGACACCAGCGTGCATGCACGCGTGGTGGCGGAACTCGGTTTCGACGGGTCATTGCACCGGACCAAGGTCAACGTTTATAGCGGCGACAATGGCCGCGGCGCGATCCGCGCCAACAAAGTCAATGGCACCCGGGCCGACCAGTATTTCACGGTCGGCAATGCCGGCAACGGCAGCGGCACCCAGCCGGTGCTGATCGTCAATGACACCGGCGTTCAACTCGCGACGCCGGGTAGCGATGGTTCTGACACCGTGGTTGGCGTGCAGCAGGGAACGCCCGGCAGCAAGAACGGCTTTCAGTTCGGCTTCTCCGTCGGCCAGCTGGGCTTTGCCGCGGACAAGTCCGGCAAGGACGACAATTTCCGCGGTCTCGCGATCTCTGACAACACGCTCTACGTAACCAAGGGCAGCGGAAGCAACGGCATCAACACGGTCTATCAGGTCGGCGCGCCGGGAGTTCTCCCGACCCGGGAGACGGCTTCTTCGACAGCGTTCAGCATTCTTCCGGGTTTCCCGAGCAATCCTTCGGTGAACTCCGGCGCGAACGGCTTCTATCCCTTCGGCATCTGGTTTGCCAATGCGACGACGCTTTATGTCGCCCAGGAGGGTGACGGCAATCTGGCCGACGCGGCAACCTCACCGACGGCGGGCCTTCAGAAATGGGTCTATGCGAACGGCAGCTGGAGCCTTGCTTATACGCTGCAGAAGGGGCTGAACCTCGGCACGGCCTATCATGTGAAGGGATATCCGACTGACCCGGCAACGGGCGGCCTGCGCAACATCACCGGCCGCGTGAACCGCAACGGCACGGCGACGATCTTCGCCGTGACGTCGACGGCGAGCAATTCGGTCGAGCCCGGCGCCGATCCGAATCTGGTGGTCGCCATCACGGACAAGGTGGCGGCGACGGCGCTTCCGGCGAATGAGGCCTTCGATGTCGTCGTGCCGCCGGCCTTCGGCATGGTCTATCGCGGCGTGTCGTTCGCTCCCGTCAATTGCGACGGCGATCATGGCCGGATGAAGGACCGTGGCCGCGGCAATGACGACGGCAAAAACCCGCAGGACGATGTCTGCGGTCCAACCAGGATCGCGGCGGGTCACTGATCGTCCGTAGTGACCGGAGCTCTGCTGGCTCCGTGTGCAAGGGGGGTGACGCGGCCGGCGTCATCCGGGTCGGCGGTTACGAAGGAGCACAAGCGGCGGCTCAACCGCCGGCTTGTCGCTCGGCTAGCTCGGTAATCGGGCGGGATTGGCAACCATCCGGGTTCTGCTAGGCTGCCATCGTTCTTGTCATCAACAGCAACGCTGGTGAACGACGATGAAACTGGTTGCTGCGACGGCCGTCATCCTGATCTGGTCTTGCCTCCCGGCGACAGCGCAGCAACGCGCCGCCGCGCTCTACGCGCAACGCTGCGCGCAGTGCCACGACAGCGGCAACGCGGATAGTCGCGTGCCGAGCCGCGCCGCGCTGCAGGCAAAATCGTTCGACGAGGTTCTGGGTGCGATCACCACGGGCGCGATGGCATCCTTCGCGCAGGGGCTGACCGGTGACGAGCGCGCGGCGGTCGCCTCGCTCGTCACCGGCAAGGCCGCGTCGCATGCGTCGACTGAGAATGCGGGCCAATGCGCGCCGAGCGAGGCCGGCTTTCCACAACCGATCGATGGGCCAGGGTGGAACGGTTGGGGCGCGGATCTCAACAACAGCCGGTTTCAGCCGGCGGCAACGGCCGGCCTCACGCCAGATGAAGTCCCCCGATTACGTCTGAAATGGGCGTTCGGATTCCCGAACACGTCCACAGCCTTCGCTCAGCCGACGGTCGTCGGCGGCGTGCTGTTTGTCGGCGGCGGCGACCGCAAGGTGCACGCCCTCGACGCCAAAAGCGGATGCACCCGCTGGGTGTTTCCGACCGAGGCGGCGGTCCGGACCGCGATCAGTTTTGCCCCGCTGGACAACGGCCAGCCCGCCATCTTCTTTGGCGATCTGTTCGCCAACGTCTACGCCGTGAATGCCGTGACCGGCGCGCTGATTTGGAAGAGCAGGGCCGACGATCATCTGGCCGCCCGGATCACCGGCGCGCCAGTCTTCCATTCCGGCGTCGTCTATGTCGGGGTTTCATCGATCGAGGAGGCCACGGGGTCGCGGCCGACCTACCAATGCTGCACGTTTCGCGGCAGCGTTGTTGCGCTCAACGCCGAGACCGGCGCGCAGATCTGGAAGAGCTACACCATCCCTGAAGCGCCGCATCCGACCAAGGCGAACGCCATCGGCACCCAGCTGTTCGGTCCGGCCGGAGCGTCGGTCTGGTCCGCGCCGACGATCGACGTGCAGCGCCAGGCGCTCTATGTCGCGACGTCGAACAGCTATGCCGACCCGGCAACCGACACGAGCGATGCCGTCCTCGCATTCGATCTGGCGACCGGCCGGATGCTTTGGCATCAGCAGGCCACGCCCAGGGACAGCTTCGTCGTTGCGTGTTTCGGCGCCGACCAGTCGAATTGTCCCGATAGTCGCGGCCCCGACCACGACTTCGGCCAATCGCCCATCCTGGTGAGCCTGCGCAGCGGGCAACGCGCGCTGGTGATCGGCCAGAAATCCGGCGTGGTCCATGCGCTGGATCCCGACCATGAGGGCAAGATCCTGTGGCAGACGCGGATCGGCCAGGGCGGCCCGTTGGGCGGGACCGAATGGGGCTCGGCTGCGGACCAGGACCGGATCTATGTCGCCAATTCGGACGTGCGGTTTCTAAGGGACGGCACGAGGCGTCTGAATTCAAGCGAAGGTGGCGGCCTGTTCGGGCTGGATCTTGTGACCGGGAAGATCACGATGCAGGTCGCGCCGGTGGCCTGTGGCGACCGCCCCCAGTGCAGCCCGGCGCTGTCGGCCGCGATCACTGTCATTCCCGGCGTCGTGTTCTCGGGCGGCGTGAGCGGCTTCTTGCGCGCCTATGCAACCGATGACGCACGGCTGCTTTGGGAGATCGACACCGCCCGCGACTACACCACGGTGAATGGCGTTGCGGCCCGTGGCGGTGCCATGGACGGGCCCGGCCCGATCGTTGTGGATCACATGCTGTACGTCAATTCCGGCTACGCGCAGTGGAGCGGATTGCCCGGCAACGTTCTGCTGGCCTTCGAGGTCGGCAATCCCTGATGGGCGCATCCGAAGTTGGGCGCCGGCGCCCAACTCCGTTCTGCGCATCTGCGCGCCAAATTGCGGTTGCCGGTGTGCCGCCGGTCAGTTCGGTGCGGACCCGGACACAACGCCCGGAACAGGAAAAGCCCGGCACATCTCCGTGCATTCCGACCTGAGGCGCGCGACGACCGTATCGTCTCCGTTCGCCCGCAGAGCCGCCGCGATGAACCCGCCGATACGCTGCATTTCGGCTTCCCCCATGCCGCGCGTGGTCGCCGCCGGCGTCCCGAGGCGAACGCCGCTCGGCCTGAGCGGCGGGCGCGGATCGTCCGGAATGATTTGCTTGTTGGTGGTGATGGCGATGGCATCGAGCACGTCCTCGGCGGCCCGCCCGTCCAGCCCGACGGATGCCGCCGTATCAACGACCATCATGTGATTGTCCGTCCCGTCGGTGACCAGCTTCATCCCGCGCTCCATCAGCGCGCCGGCGAGCACCTTCGCGTTGCGCAAGACCCGCCGCGCATAAGCCTGGAAATCCGCCGTCGCCGCTCGCTTGAGCGTCACGGCAATCCCGGCCACGACGTTCATGTGAGGTCCGCCCTGCAAACCGGGAAACACCGAAGCATCGATCCGGCCGGCATGTTCCTTGCGGCACAGGATGATCCCGCCGCGGGGGCCGCGCAGCGACTTGTGGGATGTCGTCGTCATGACGTCGAAGCCGGCATCGAGCGGATTGCGCATGACGTCAGCGGCAACCAGTCCGCCATAATGGCTGACGTCGGCCATCGTGAGCGCGCCGACTTCGTCGGCAATGCTCTTGAATGCCGCATAGTCGAGGTCGCGCGGATAGGAGCTGTAGCCGCACAACACCATCTTCGGGCGCGCGTCACGCGCCATCGCGCGCAATGCGTCGAAATCGATCGCGCCGCCGTTTGACGGCGCCGTCTTGTAGCGAATGAAGTTGAACAGGCGCCCCATGTGGGACACCGGCGCGCCGTGGGTGAGATGACCGCCATGGGACAGGTCCATGGCGAGAATGGTGTCGCCGGGATTCAACAGGCCGAGATAGACGGCCTGATTCATCGGTGATCCGGAAAGCGGCTGAACGTTGGCGTGCTCGGCACGAAACAGCGAGCAGGCCCGCTGCCGCGCGAGGTTCTCGATGTTGTCCGTATACTGCTGGCCGCCGTAGTATCGGCGTCCCGGATACCCTTCCGAATATTTATTGGTGAAGACGGAGCCGAGCAGTTCGAGCACCTCCGGGTAGGTGTAGTTCTCGGACGGAATCAGTTCGACGCCGTCCTGTTGACGGTGCTCTTCGCCCGCAAGGGCGGCGGCGATCTCTTGATCGTTGATGGACAGTTCGTTGCGAAACGACGGCATGCTCGGGCTCCTCAACACGCTGTTTTTCCAGCAGATGGGTTGCCCAGGCGATCGGCGTTGAAACCCTTCGCGCTTCACCGTGGTCAATTCCACGTTGGCTCGCCAGTCGCGCGAAAGGACGAATGAGCACGGAGACTCTTCGTGAGGCAGAACTTAGCCGACCGGCGGACCTTTCGCAACGACCAGTTCAATGACCGCGGACAAGGGCGATGCCACTTTCGTGGCCGACGCCGGAAAACATCATGCCGCTGAACGGCATCATGTAGCTGAAGGCGCGCGAGGTGTTCACCCGCACGGTGCCGGCGAGCAGCTGCTTGTCAGAAGAGCCGACCTGGGGCTGATGCGAGCTTCATCGCGAACCAATGGGCTACGTTCTACGCCGGCGGCTTTGCGCTTAAACTGCCGCTACGGAGGTGTATGATAGATCAGTCGTAAGTGCATTCAACAGCGAACCAAGAAATTGCCGATCAAGCGTCGAAAACTGATGACCGTTAGTCCAATCAAAATGGACAAAGGCGAAGACAGCGTCTTCGCCCATCCCTCGTTCTACGCTGAATTCGCACCGCGCGACGATCAGGCCGCCTTTGTGGACTCGATCTATATCCTGAAAGACCGGGGGCGGCTGACGGAAAGCCGGATATCATTCGCTTCCCCGCTCAAGGAGCTTGCCTTCGTATTCCGGGAAGGCGATTCGGCCGGCAAAGTGGTCTTCAACGAGCCGAGCCTCGATTGCAGAAGAAAAGGAAGGGCGTTCTTCGGTTGGATCGTCGGCGTCAAGTTGAAACCGAATTGGCCGGGAACGCCGAGCGTCCACAATCCGACGATCGTCGCGTGTCGCGATGCGCTGGCGCGAATCGTCCGGGACAGTCCATCGTGCTTTGACATCCTCGACAGCGTGGATCTGATGTTACTCGCGCTCGCGCGGAAGGCCAGGCCCCCCTCGATTCTGGGGTGCGACCCGCTGGATGCGCCGCATGGTCGGGTGAGCGACCTGGCGGGCCATGTCGGTAAATCGGTCCGGACGGTGCAGAGGCGAGTGCGAACGTCGACCGGTTGTCCGCCCAAGCGTTTTCTTGCCGTGCAGCGCTTCCGTCGCTCGGTCTACGAAATCGCGGCCGGAGGCGATGGTCTGTCGGGGATTGCATCTGATCTCGGATTTTCGATCAGGCCCACCTCACCAGAGAGTTTCGGCGACACGCCGGTGTCACGCCCGGGGCGTTCCGGCAGGCGTGGGGCAGGCCCCGTGCGCAGGCTGTCCGATTTCTTCAAGACGCCGAACGATCCTCGCGTCTAGTGATGGCGGTGTGGCCACTCGGGACCACGACCGAGTCCGGTTGAGCAGGTTCGCCTTTCACGCTGGCAGGTCGCGGGCCGTCGCCTCGATCCATCGTCAGACGCGGGCAGCTCAGAATGATCATCGACGCCTGGATGCAGCATCCGAATCCCGCCTGGATCGGGGATCCGATGTTCGAGTCGTTGCGTCGGTGGAGACCCGGCAAATGGTCGGAAACGGCGCCCCCTATCGGAGACACGCTTGCCGAGATGGATCGTGCAGGCGTTTCTATGGGCATGCTCTGTGGCTGGCACGGTCCGGGCGGGCCGATGATCAGTAACGACGAGGTCGCCCAACACTGCCAGGCTCACCCTGACCGCTTCGTCGGAATCGCTTCGGTCGATCTCTTCCGCCCGATGGACGCGGTACGAGAGTTGAGGCTGCGCGTGAAGAGAGACGGCTTCAAGGGACTGCGCGTTCTGCCTTGGGTGTGGGGGCTGCCGCCGGACGATCGCCGGTACTATCCTCTGTTCGCGGAGTGCTGCGAACTCGACATCCCGTTCTGCACGCAGGTCGGACACGCGGGGCCTCTGCGCGAATCCGAACCGGGGCGTCCCATTCCCTATCTCGATCGTGTCGCGCTCGAATTTCCTGAGCTTCGTATTCTCGGCGGCCATATCGGCGTACCGTGGCTCGGCGAGATGTTATCGCTCGTCATGAAGTACCCGAACGTCTTCATCGACACATCGGCCTACAAGGTCAGCCGCTACCCGTCCGATCTCGTCGGGTATATGCGCGGCAACAAAAGGCATCGGGTTCTCTTCGGGTCCAACCATCCCTTCTGGCCCGCAGGTGAGTGCCTCGCCGGTCTCGACGACCTCCAACTCGGCGTCGACGCCCGTTCGGCATTCTTAACCGACAACGCGCGGCGTCTGTTCAAGCTTGCCTGATCTTTCGCAACCATAGGATGACCGATGCCCTGGATCATTGAACGCAAGCACCCGCACGTTGCCGTAGTGACAATGAACACCAACAAGGTCAATGCGCAGAATCCGGCTTTCTTCGCCGACCTACACGCGGCGTTCGATCGCCTGGAATCCGAGTTCGCCGATTGCGCCGTCGTGTTGACCGGATCGGGCGCGGTGTTCACGGCGGGCCTCGACCTCGACCATCATTTCCCGTTGTTCGCGCGCCAATCGATCAAGGAGATCGATGCTTGGTTCGAAGAATATCGCGCGACGAACCTCCGTCTCTTCACGTATCCGAGGCCGACGGTGGCTGCGATCAACGGCCATGCCTATGCAGGTGGATTCATCACCGCGATCGATTGCGATCACCGGATCGCCAGCGAAGGTCCGCTGCAGTTCGCGCTGAACGAGGTACCCATCGGCATCCC
Source organism: Bradyrhizobium sp. th-b2 (assembly GCF_000426785.1). Classification (NCBI taxonomy): domain Bacteria; kingdom Pseudomonadati; phylum Pseudomonadota; class Alphaproteobacteria; order Hyphomicrobiales; family Nitrobacteraceae; genus Bradyrhizobium; species Bradyrhizobium sp. th-b2. Next base: position 86,307 of record NZ_AUGA01000007.1, on the reverse strand, counting down.
GATGCCGGCTATTTACTGTGAGATCATCAAGCATGCGATCGGTCCGCGATCGGCTTGCGAATTGACGCTGTTTGGTCAGGTCTACGATCTCGCCGCGGCGACGCGACTGGGCGTCGTCCAGCAGACGGTCGCGCCGGACAAGCTGCTCTACGCGGCCGTCGCTTGGGCGGCGTTGGTACCGCCGGATTGCTACACGGCCTACGCGTTTTCGAAGCGCGCGCTCCAGGCGACCACGATGACGGCGATCGATGCCGCCGCGCGGCTCGACCGGGACCTGCTGTCGCGCGGCATGTCGGATCTCGGAAGCATCCGCGCCCACACCCGACGCTACAAGGAACTGAAGGGTAGGGACGTCACCTGGCCGCTGCCTGCCTAGGCCGCCAACCAGATGCTTGCATTGCCGAGCACGGGCGGCAGGGTGATGCCGCATGATGACATTCAGGCGCAATTTTGCCGGTTCCGTTGAAACGTGTATCTTTGACCCTGAGCGTTGCCGTTCGTGCGAACGAGGGGGAGCCATGGATATCAACGGAAAAGTCGCATTGGTCACCGGCGGGTCGGGTGGAATTGGAGAGGCGATTACCAAGGCTCTCGCCACCGCCGGTGCGGACGTTGCCGTTTCCTACGTAGCGGAAGCGACGCGCGCGGGTGAATTGGTCGAGGCGCTGCGGATGGCTGGCCGGCGCAGCCAGGCGGTGCAGCTTGATCAGCGGGATCCCCAATCGATCGATGCATGCGTCAAAGCCGTGGCCGGCCATTTTGGCCGGATCGATATTCTGATCAACAACGCCGCGTGGAACGTCGGCATCCCGTTCAAGGAGCTCGACGCGCTAACGCCGGAGATCTGGGATAGGATTCTTGAAACGAATCTTCGCGGACCATTTCTGCTCGCGCGGGGTTTTGCCTCTGAACTTCGGCGGCACAAGGCTGGTCGCATTGTCAATATCGCGTCAATTGCCGGGGTTGCACCAGGTGGCAGCAGTATCGCTTACGCGGTCAGCAAAGCGGCATTGATCCATCTTACGCATTGCCTGGCAGTTACATTGTCGCCCGAAGTGACCGTCAACTGTGTCGCCCCCGGCTTGGTCGAAGGAACGCGCATGGCCGAGCGCGTGCCCGAAGCAATGCGGCAGATGGCGCGCGCCCAGTCAGTGCTTGGACAAACCGGAAGCGTCGATGACATTGCTCAGCTCGTGGTGGCCTATTGCCGAATGGACAGCGTGACGGGACAAACGATTGTCGTGGACGGCGGAAATCCGATGGCTATGCATTAACTTTCCTGGGGTGTTCGGACTGCAACTCGGTTCACCCCCGATGGAGGAGGTGAACCGAAGCGAGACCAAAACACGCCCTCAACGCATCACGAATGGATTGGCCGGCACGTCCGTCGCGGTCGAGATCCAGACGCTCTTGGTTTCCTGATATTCGCGCACCGCGTCGATGCCGCTCTCGCGGCCGACGCCGGAGAACTTCATGCCGCCGAACGGCATCATGTAGCTGATGGCGCGGTAGGTGTTCACCCAGACGGTGCCGGCGCGCAGCTGCTTCGGCACGCGGATGGCGCGCGCGAGATCCTTGGTCCAGATGCCGGCGGCAAGGCCGTAGATCGTGTCGTTGGCGATCCGGATGGCGTCTTCCTCGGTGTCGAACGAGATGATCGACAGCACCGGCCCGAACACCTCCTCGCGCGCGATCCGCATGGTGTTGTCGACATCGGTGAAAATCGTCGGCTCGACGAACTGGCCGCCCTGGATGCCCTCGCCTGTGGCCGGCCTGCCGCCGAGCAGGCAGCGCGCGCCCTCGGCCTTGGCGATATCGATATAGTCGAGCACCTTCTTGTATTGCGCCGGCGTCGTGATCGGGCCGACATTGGTGTCGGATTTCATGGGATCACCGATCTTGGCCGATTTCGCCAGCTCCAGCACGCGCGCGACGAACTTCTCCTTGATCGAGCTCTGCACCAGGAGGCGGGAGCCTGCGATGCAGGTCTGGCCGGTCGCGGCGAAGATGCCGGAGATCGCGCCGGCCGCAGCCGCCGTGAGGTCGGCATCCTCGAACACGATGTTGGGCGACTTGCCGCCGAGTTCGAGCGAGACGCGCTTCAGGCTCTTGGCGGCCGTCTCATAGACTCTTGCGCCGGTCGTATCCGATCCGGTGAAGGTGATTTTTGCGACGCCGGGATGCGAGATCAGCGCGGCGCCGGCCTCGGGCCCGAAGCCGGTCACCACACTGAAGATGCCGTCGGGAATTCCGGCCTCTTTCGTCAGCGCCGCGAACTCCAGCGTGCTGGCCGAGGTGAATTCCGACGGCTTGACCACCACGGCGCAGCCGGCGGCGAGCGCGGCGGCGCATTTCCAGGCGACGAACAGCAGCGGCGAGTTCCATGCGGTGAGTGCCGCGACGACGCCGACCGGTTCATGCGTCGTGTAGGCGAAGGTATCCGCCTTGTCGATCGGCACCAAGCCGCCCTCGAGCTTGTCGACGAGGCCGCCGAAGTACCACCACCATTCCGGATGGTAGCGCAGCTGGCCCAGCATCTCGGCCATCAGCTTGCCGTTGTCGCGCACCTCGATCTCGGCGAGACGTTCCGCGTTCGCAGCGACGAGGTCGCCGAGCTTGCGCATCGCCTTGCCGCGTGCCGACGCCGTCATCTTCGCCCACGGGCCGTTCCACATCGCCTCATTGGCGGCCTTCACCGCCTTGTCGGCGTCGGCGGCCGAGCCGCGCGGGATCTTCGCCCAAGCCTCGCCGCGATAGGGGTCGATGGTGTCGAACCACTCGCCATTGGCGGGGTCGACATACTGGCCATTGATATAGAGCTGATAGGTCTTCATGAGATCCTCCCGCAGGGCGACGGTTCTGGTTGGCGCAACGGTATCACGCATTTCGCGACGCCGTCACAACGCTGCCGCGTGCAAGGGCTGCGCATAGGTTGCAGCCGGGCAGGGGCGTCAACCGCGCGGCGCGGCGAGCTCGGCTGCGATGATCGCGCCGAGCGCCATGTCGCTCTGCTGCCCAAAGCCGTGATGCACGATATTGCCGTCGCGGCCGATCAGGATGCTGGTCGGCGTTCCCTGCATGCCGTAGCGCTGCATGGTGACGGGGATCGGCGTGCCGTCGCCGGCCTTGTCGACGCCGATTGGAAAGGTCAGCCGGTATTCGTGGATGAAGGCCTCCAGCGCGACCTCCGTCATCGCCGCGTGATGCTCGAACACGGTGTGCAGCCCGATCACCTGCAAATCCGAATGCTTGAACAGCTCGAACGCGCGTTGGGTCTGTGGCGTGCCGTGGGCGACGCAGCCGGGGCACAGCATCTGGAAGGCGTGCAGCAGAACCGGGCGGCCGCGCAGCGCCGCCAGGGTCAGGGGGGCGCCGGTGTTGAACTAGCGTGACGCGGCGATTTCCGGTGCTGGAGTCACAGCTTGGTTCCTTGCGCCTGCCACCTCGCGGCAGGTTGGCAAGATCGGCGCGGGTCTGTCAACGATGGCAGGTCAGGACGGGCTCGCCGCAGCCCGGCGTGCGCGGCGCGCGGCACGCCGCCGCTGGTTCCAGAGCCTGGTGCGGTCGAGATAGAGATAGACCACCGGCGTGGTGTAGAGCGTCAGGATCTGGCTCAGGATCAGGCCGCCGAAGATCGCGATGCCGAGCGGCTGGCGCAGCTCGCTGCCTTCGCCGAGGCCGATCATCAACGGCACCGCGCCGAACAAGGCGGCGAGCGTCGTCATCATGATCGGGCGGAACCGCATCAGGCAGGCCTCGTAGATCGCGTCGCGCGACGACAGCCCGCGCTGGCGCTCGGCGTCGAGCGCGAAGTCGATCATCATGATCGCGTTCTTCTTCACGATGCCGACCAGCAAAATCACCCCGATCATGCCGATGATGTCGAAATCGGTGTGCGACAGCATCAGCGCCGCCACCGCGCCGACGCCGGCCGAGGGCAAAGTGGAGAGGATGGTCAGCGGGTGGATGTAGCTCTCGTAGAGCATGCCGAGCGAGATGTAGATCGTCGCCAGCGCCGCGAGAATGAGAAACAGCTCGTTCGCCAGCGCCTGCTGGAAGATCTTCGCGGAGCCGGCGAACCCGCCATTGATGCCCGCCGGCATGCCGAGCGCGTGCATCGCGTTCATCGCGTTCTCGATCGTGGTGGTCGCGGTGCTCAGCGAGGTGCCCGGCGCCAGGTTGAAGGAGATGGTGCTGGCGACAAGGAGATCCTGGTGGTTGACGGCGAGCGGCGTCACGCCGTGCTCGAAGCGGGCGACGCTCGACAGCGGGATCATCGTCTCCGCGCTGGTCGAGACCGCGGTTCCGGTCGAGGCGACGCCCTTGCCGGTGGCGCCGATCGAGTTGGTCGCCTGGTTGCGCACCACATTGGCGGCGACAGAGCTGACCGAGCTCTTCTGCGACGACGAGGCGACCGTTCCGGCCACCGCGTTGGTTGACTGCGTGCCGCTCGCCGATCCGCCCGAGGTCGAGATATAGACCTCCTTCAGGGTCTGCGGATCCTGCGAGAAGCGCGGCGCGACCTCCATGATCACGTGATACTGGTTGCGCGCGACGAAGATGGTCGAGACCTGGCGCTGGCCGAAGGCGTCATACAGCGTGTTGTCGAGCTGGGCGACCGTGATCCCGAGCCGCGAGGCGGCGTCGCGATCGATGATCAGATTGGCCTGCAGCGCCTTGTTCTGCTGGTCGGTGTTGACGTCGGCCAGCGTCGGCTCCTTCTGCAGCGCGGCGACGAGCTTCGGCGTCCACTCGTTCAGCTCCTCGAAGGTCGAGCCCTTCAGCGTGTATTGATACGCCGCGTTGCCCGAACGGCCGCCGGCGCCGAGATCGCCGATCGATTGCAGGAACAAGGTGGCGCCCGCCACCGTCGCGAGCGGCTCGCGCAGCCGCTCGATCACCTTGTCGGCGCGCAGCTTGCGCTGGTCCATCGGCTTCAGCGAGGCGAACACCGTGCCGGTATTGGTGCCGCCGCCGGGGCCCACGCCGCCGCCGCCGGTGAAGCCGACCGCGGTATCGACCGCCGGATCGGTTTTGACGATGTCGATGAACTGCGTCAGCTTCTGCTGCATCAGCTGGAACGAGGTGCTCTGGTCGGCCTGGATCGAGCCGATCAGCAGTCCGGTGTCCTGCTGCGGCACAAACCCCTTGGGCACGACCGTGTAGAGATGGACGTTCAGATAAAGCGTGCAGCCCAGGATCAGCATCACCAAGAGGGGGTGGCGCAAAGCGAGGCCGAGCGTCGCGCGGTAGCCGCTCAGCATCAGCTCGAGGAAGCGCTCGTTGATCCGGTAGATCTGGCCGTGCGGCTGGCCTTGCTCCTTGCGCAGCAGTACGGCGCACATCATCGGCGTCGTCGTCAGCGAGACCACCAGCGAGATCACGATCGCGATCGTGATCGTCATGGCGAATTCGCGGAACAGGCGGCCGACCAGGCCGCCCATCAACAGGATCGGCACGAACACCGCGATCAGCGACACGCTCATCGACAGCACGGTGAAGCCGACCTCGCGGGTGCCGACCAGCGTCGCTTCCAGCCGCGACAGTCCGGCATCCATGTGGCGGGTGATGTTCTCCAGCACCACGATGGCGTCATCGACCACGAAGCCGGTCGCCACCGTCAGCGCCATCAGCGAGAAGATGTCGAGCGTGTAGCCGAGCATGTACATCACGGCGAAGGTCGCAATCAGCGACACCCCGACCGCCACCACCGGCACCAGCGTGGCGCGCGCGTTGCGCAGGAACGCGAACACGACCAGGATCACCAGCGCGACGGCGATCAGGAGCGTGATCTCGACGTCGTGCAGCGAGGCGCGAATCGTCTTCGAGCGGTCCATCGCCAGCGTGATGTCGATCGCGTTCGAGACCGAGGCCTTGAGCTGCGGCATCAGCCCCTTCACACTGTCGACCATCTTGATGATATTGGCGCCCGGCTGCCGGTACACGATCATCACGACCGCCGGCTTGCCGTTGGAAAGGCCAAGCGTGCGGACGTTCTCCACGGAATCGATCACGTCGCCGACGTCGGTCAGGCGCACCGCCGCGCCGTTGCGATAGGCGACGACCAGCGGCCTGTAGTCCGCCGCCTTCCTGGCCTGGTCGTTCGCGTAGACCTGGTAGCGCTGGTCGCCGACGTCGATGCCGCCCTTCGGACTGTGGGCATTGGCGCTACTGAGCGCGGCGCGGACGTCCTCGAGCCCGATGCCGTATTTGAAGAGCGCCGGCGGGATCAACTCGACCCGCACCGCCGGCAGCGAGCCGCCGCCGACCGAGACTTCGCCGACGCCCTCGACCTGCGACAGCTTTTGCGCGAGCACGGTGGAGGCGGCGTCGTACAGCTCGGCCGGGGTCAGCGTATCCGAGGTCAATGTGTAGATCAGGATCGGCGCCGAGGCCGGGTTGAACTTGCGGTAGGTCGGGTTGGCGCGCAGGTTGGTCGGTAAATCGGCGCGCGCCGCGTTGATCGCGGCCTGCACGTCGCGCGCCGCGCCGTTGATGTCGCGCTCGATGTCGAATTGCAGCGTGATGCGTGCCGAGCCGAGCGAAGACGTCGATGTCATCTCGGTGACGCTGGCGATCTGGCCGAGGTGCCGCTCGAGCGGGCTCGCCACGGTGGCAGCGACATCGGCCGGGCTCGCGCCGGGCAAGGTCGCCTGCACCATGATGGTCGGGATGTCGACATCCGGCAGCGGCGACACCGGCAGCTTGAAGAACGCAATGATACCCGCCACGACCAGCCCAAGCGACAGCAGCGTGGTGCCGACCGGCCGGCGGACAAAGGGTGCGGAGAGGTTCATTGCATCAGCGAGCGATGTTTGCGGCTCAGCTTCTATCTGTCCGCGCCGCGATGCAAAAGCCTAAATGTCACAGGGCGCTGCCACACCCCTGCCGTGATTTGCCGGATGCACCGCGCCGCGCGCCGGAAAAGTGCGATCTTGCAACAAGCCGTTTACAAAGCCCGATCGTGCCGCTGACGGGGAGGTATCGCAGCAGCGGCTGCGCGGATGATTTGCGTAGGATGGGTGGAGCGAAGCGATACCCATCACCTCACTGCGCGGATGCAATTGATGGGTATCGCTACGCTCCACCCATCCTACGAGATCGGCCTGATTCATCAATGCTGCCGTCCCACCGCGCCTCAGCGTGGATCAACCCCGCCCGTCGCACGCGCGTCGCGATGCAGCGTCGCGCCCGCATCATGCAGCATCACCGCCAGCTGATGCAGCGGCTGATCGCGAAAGCCCTGCTGCTCGATCGCGGCGACGGTGGAGAGCACGTAGTCGCGGTTGTTGCCGGAGCGACCGTGGCCCTGCTGCACCAGGCGCAGCTGTTCGGCCAGCGACAGCCGCCCGGCATATTGCACATGGCCGCGATCGACCACATAGGCCAGCGCACTGACGCGATCGCGCGCCGCGTTCTCCAGCCACACCGAGCGCATCACCTCGCGATAGACATTGGTGGTCTGCTCGCGCGCCCGCAAATAGGCGATGGTGTCGTGGCGCAGGCGGGCGGCGACGCGGAACGCGATGCCGCGGCAGGCGCCGCCGCGGTCGAGCCCGAGCACAAGGCCGGGCTTCTCCGGCGTGCCGCGGTGGTCAAAGGAATAGACGCAAAGCGCGCGATGCTCGCCGATCAGCCGCGCCGGCACCTGCTCGAGGTACTCGAAGCCCGGCTTCCACATCAGCGAGCCGTAGCCGAACACCCAGAGGTCGCCGTCGGCGGTTTCGGAGTTGAGGGGATTTGCAGCCATTGCACCGATGGGCTAGCAGAACACGCTGCCCAAGCGAAGCAAATTCCGTGATGTTTCCAAGGCTTGCTAAGGGCTTGTTCAGGGCTTGCCGCCGCTTAGATTTTGACAAATTCGCCCGCCAAAGGACGCCGCATGTCCGATTTGACCTTCGCCCCCCGCCGCCGCTCGCGCTTCGGCCTCTATGCCGTCCCCGTCGCGGTCCTGATCGCCGCGGTCGCGTGGAGCGGCTTCTGGTTCTTCGCCGCCTCAGAGGTCGGCGTGCAGGCCGATGCCTGGCGCGCGCAGGAGGCGAAGGCCGGCCGGGTCTATGACTGCGGCAACCGTTCGGTGGCGGGTTACCCGTTCCGCTTCGAGGTCCGCTGCACCGATCCGAGCGTGATGCTGGTGTCGCAGACCGCCTCGCCGCAGATGGCGTTCGTGGCGCGGCTGGCCGAGATCCTGGTGGTGGCGCAGGTCTACGACCCCAAGCGCGTGATCGCCGAGTTCAAGGGACCGGCGACGATCGCCGAGCGCAACGCGCAGCCGACGCTGCAGGTGAACTGGAAGCTGGGGCGCAGCAGCGTGGTCGGCTTGCCGGCGGTGCCGCAGCGCGCCTCGCTGGTGTTTGACGATCTCGCCATCGATCGCATCGGCGGTGTCGCGCCGATCCCGGTGGCGCATGTCAACCACATCGAGCTGCACGGCCGACAGGTCGACGGCTCGGCGCCCGACAATCCCGCGATCGAGACCGTGCTGCAGATATCAGGCGGCACCTTGCAGGAGGTGCATCCGCTGCTCGCCCAGCCGTTCAATGCCGACATCCATGCGCGGCTCAACGGGTTGAAGGATTTCTCGCCAAAGCCCTGGCCGGATCGCTTCCGCGAGATCCAGGCGGCCGGCGGCAGCGTCGAGATCCAGCAGTCGCGGATCGAGCAGGGCGATGTGGTCTCGGTCGCGGCCGGCACGCTGCGCCTGAACGCGCAAGGGTTGATCGAGGGCGAGCTGCAGATGACGGTCGCCGGCCTCGAGCGCGTCATCCCCGCGCTCGGCATCGACAAGATGCTGGAGGAGGGCGTGCCGCAGGCAACGCTGGATCGCGTCGCGCCGGGCGTGAAGAGCCAGGACCTCAGCAATCTGTTCGGCGCGCTGGACCGCGCGATTCCCGGCCTCGGCAAGGTGATCAAGCAGAACGCCAATGCCGGCATCTCCGCGGGCATCAATTCGCTCGGCACCGAGGCTTCGCTCGAAGGCAAGAAGGCGCGCAGCTTCCCGCTGCGCTTCGCCGACGGCGCGGTGTTTGTGGGGCCGCTGAAGGTCGGACAGATTCCGCCGCTGTTCTGAGCGGCCGCATCAAGCGTGATCGCTTTTGGTTGAAGCGGCCAGTCCGCAGACTCGCTTTGCCTCTCTCGCTTGCGGGGGAGGCCGACGCGCGTAGCGCGGCGGGTGGGGGCTCTTTCCACGATGGGATTCGTGGCGATACCCCACCCCCACCCTCCCGCTTGCGGGAGAGGGAGCGCAGCGTCTTCGCGGTCGCTAATCTCATCACTCTCTAATCCCTCGCGGGCGGTATCATCCGTCGCGGCAAAACATTCCCGCGGTCGCGATGAGAAAAACGTGACCGGAATAATGCGGGGCGTCGCGAATATCACTCCCCGAATACCGCTCTCTCTGGCCTGAGGAAACAACCTCGCGTGGGAGATAAGCGATGCGAATTCTCGGGGGAATTCTGCTCGGCAGCATGCTGCTGTCGACTGGTTCTGCGTTTGCGGAAGACGACGCGTCCGAACTGAAGGCGTTGAAAGCGCGCCTCAAGCAGCTCGAACAGAAAATGGAAGCGCAGGCGCGCAAGGAAGACGCGCTGGCCGCAAGAGAGAACACAAGACAGAATATGCAAATGGCGGCGAAGGCGCCGGTGCCGTTCGATCCCTGCGCATCGGGCAAGCTCTGCTACAAGGGCGTCACCTTCACCTTCGGCGGCTGGGTCGATCTCACCGGCATCTACCGCAGCCGCAACCTCGCTTCCGACTCGGGCTCGGTCTACAACTTCATTCCGTTCCCGCAGAGCAAGAACTACAACACCGGCGAGTCGCGCTTCACCGCGCGCCAGACCCGCTTCTCGGTGCTCGCCGAAGCCAATGCGACCGAGACCACTCATATCGCCGGCTTCGGCGAGCTCGATTTCGAGGGTGCGGCGCAGACCGCAAATTCGGTCGCGACCAACTCGTTCAACCCGCGGCTGCGGCAGGCCAGCATCGAGATCGACCGCACCGATCTCGGCCTGCATGTGCTCGCCGGCCAGAGCTGGTCGCTCAATACGCCGAGCAAGGCCGGCATCGATCCGCGTGGCGCCGATACGCCGGGCGTGATCGATTTCGAGCTGGTGCCGGGCTTCCTCGGCGCCCGGCAGCCGGGCGTCCGGGTCTGGCAGGACATCGGCCCCGAATTCAAGCTCGCGGTGTCGGCCGAGAATCGGCAGTCGTCCTTCTTCGGCGGCAACACGCCGCTGGTCGGCACGCCCGCGGTCGGGCCGCAGGGCGTGCTCAATCCGAATCTATTGGTCAATCTCACCGGTCCGGGCGGTAGCTTCTTCAACAGCCTGAACAATGTCAGCCTCAACCACGTTCCTGACATCACCGTGAAGGGCGCGTGGGACCCGCGGCTCGGGCCCTACAAGCTGCATGTCGAGGCATGGGCGTTATATCGCGACTTCTACGATCGCTTCGATTTCGCCAATCATGACGTCAACACGGTGAGCTTCGGTGGCCACCTCTCGGCCGAGATCGTGCCGAAGACGCTGGAAGTGCAGGCCTCGGCGTCCTACGGCGCGCTCGGCCGCTTCACCGCAACGCCATTCCCCGACGCGACGGTGCGCCAGGACGGCTCGATCCAGCCGCTGCCGATCACGGCGTTCCTGGTCGGCTCGGTCTGGCACACGACGCCGTCGCTCGATCTCTACGCCTATGCCGGGCTCGAGAAGACCAAGGCGACGTTCTCCGATGTCGGCACCGTGCCGTTCGGCTACGGCAATCCGCTCTACAACAATCTCGGCTGCAACACCGAGAACTCGCCGGCCGCAACCTGCAACGCGAACACGTCGGAGGTCCGGCAATACACCGCGGGCTTCTACGACACGATCTTCAAGGGCGACTACGGGACCATCAAGGCCGGCGCGCAATATTCCTACACCCAGCGCTTCGCCTTCCAGGGCGTCGGCGGCGCGCCGAAGACCGATGACCACATCGTGATGACGCAAATCCGCTACTACCCGTTCTAGGGCATGACGAGGATACTACGGGTCGAGCAGTGGACTCCGCTTCACCTCGCCCCGCGTGTGGGGAGAGGCGCAGGCCGCCTTCGGCGGCCGTTCTCAAGAACGCCGAAGCGGAGCTTCGGCTACGTTGCATCGGAGATGCAATCCGGGTGAGGGGGAGTCTCCGCAAACGCAGCTATCACCGTATGTGCGGAGACGGCCCCTCACCCCAACCCTCTAAGAGCGAGCTACGCTCGTCTCGACCCCTTAAGAACGGGGAGAGGGAGCGCAGCGAACCGGTCAGAACCGAAGCGCGAGCAAAGGAACACTGCAGATGAGGATCGTGACCAGAAAGGAGCGAGCCGTGCTCGCGCGCGAGTTGATGATGGTCAGCCGCGCCGCGCATGTGATGCAACGAACCGGGCTGGCGATGGCCGGCGCCATGGCCGGCACCTTCGTCGCCGCCCAGCTCTCGAAGGGCCACATCGCGATGTTCAGCACGCTGGCCTTCATCGCGACGACGATCGTGATCGGTGCCGTCGGCTTCTATCTCGGCATCGATATTCCAAAGCTGACGGTGCGCGCGACGGGGCGCATCGACGTCGTCGAGCTTCTGAGCGCGGGCGGCATCTTCTTCGCCGCGCTGGCCGCGCTGGTGTCGGTCTATGGCATCGTCTTCGACGAGATTCCGCCGCGGGCCTGGGAGTTCGTGATCGGCTCGTGGTGGTTTGGCGGCGTCGTCATGCTGGCCACCGCCGGCCTCGTCGGCCGGCAGCGGCTGGCGCAGAAGGTTGCGGCGATGTCGGTGCGGTCGAATCGAGCAGCTTCGTAGGTTTAGCTGCAGGCATAACCCACCGCGCCGGGCGTCGACGTCAAGGGCCGCATTGAGGGCGATGGCCACTGAACGTCGGTCAAATCCCGCCGCTGTTCTGGGCGGAGTCATTAGTCCCTCGCGCGGGATATCGTACGATCGGCGCGGCAGCGCGAGAGGCCGCCGCGCCGATCACAGCGTTGCAGCCACGTTCCGATCGAATAGGAACGGGGCTGCGGCTTGTTGTTTTGAGGCGTTTACGCGAACGGCATCCACCTCGCTCGAAATGCTTAGTGGGTGGCTGGATCGAGATGCTGGCGCAGGGCCTCGTTGATCTGGCCGATCGCGGCTTCGGTAGAAGGCACTTTGCGGATCGCGTTCAGCGACACGAAGTCATGGATCGTGCCGTTGTAGCGAACCGCGGCGACCGCTACGCCGGCATCCTTCAGCTTCCTTGCGTAAGCCTCTCCCTCATCGCGCAGCGGGTCGTTTTCCGCCGTGATGACGAGCGCCGGCGGCAGGTCTCTGAGCCGATCGATGCTGGCGCGTAACGGCGACACATAGGGATTGTCGCGCGTCTTGATGTCGGGAGCGTAGAGATCCCATCCATACTTCATGAACGCGCGTGCCAGGAAACGGCCGGTCCCATACTCGCGATAGGAACCGGTATCCACGCTGGCGTCGGTCGCCGGAATCAGGAGCACTTGCAAGCTGATCTTGGGCCCGCTGCGGTCCTTGCTCATCAGGGCAAGCACGGCGGCCATGTTGCCTCCGACCGAATTGCCGGCGACCGCGATCCGGCTGCCATCAGCACCGAACTCTGCCGCATGCTGCGCGATCCATTGCAGGGCTGCGTAGCTCTCCTCAAGCTGAGTCGGAAACTTGGCCTCCGGCAGCGGCGTGTACTCGACGAATACCCCGATCTGCCCCGTGCCGACGACGAGATCGCGCAGCAGGCGCTGATGGTTCTCGAAATTGCCGACAATCCAGACACCGCCATGAATGAACAGCACGACGCCGGGCCGGGCGCTCGTTTGGACCGGCTTCATGATGTACAGCTTTACGGTCCGGCCATCCTGGTTGATCGTTTGTTCAGACGTCGTGACGCCGGACATATCGACGGCCGTCTGGCGCTGCAGGTCGGAGACAATCTGCTGCGGCTTTGGCTGGGGCAGTTCCCAGAACGGACTGGGGTCCTTGTTGAGCTTGGCGAGGAAGGAACGGATCTGAGGATCGATCCGAGGGTCAGTGGCGGCGTCCGGGGCCGCGTCGGCGGCTTGGGTCATGAGCATTGCTCCGAGGCTTAGGATGGCAAGTGACGAGAAGCGTTTCACGGTCGTTCTCTCAGGAGAGGGGTTGCACGCAGCACCTGGGTATCCCGGAAGGAGGAGCGATCGCTTCTGTCGAATGACCAGTCCGGTGACCGGTCGGTTAGCTCGCGGAAGGGCTGGTCCTGGCAAGAATGTGGCGCAGGCCGGATCGTGAGGTGATGCCGGTCTTCGAGAATATCCGGTGCAGATGGTAGCCGACCGTTCTGTGGGACAAATACAGCCTGGCCCCGATTTCCTTGTTGGAGAGGCCCTCACTGGCGAGTTGCGCGATGTGAAGCTCCTGTGGAGTCAGCGTCTCCCATACCTGCTCGGTCCGCCGGCGGCTGGCTTCCCCTGAAGCACGTAGTTCCTCCCGTGCGCGGTCACTCCAGGGCGAAGCACCGAGTGCGTCGAAGATGTCGCGGGCTTCGCGCAGCGGGGCCCTCGCGTCGGCGGGACGCCGCTGCCGGCGCAGCCAGCCGCCATAGGCGAGAAGAATCCGTCCTCGCAGGAATGGCCATCTCTTCGCAGCCGGCCCGAGACCGCGCAAGAAGGACTGTTCAGCATCCTCAGGTGCCGCAAGTAGCGCGTTGCTGTAGTGGAGCATGGTTTCGACCCAGGGGACCGGCGTCGGGGCCGATCCATGCTCCATCTCGTCGACCACTGCACGGGCCGTTTCGGCGTTGCCAGAGAGCACAGAGGATTCGACGAAATCCGCAAGTCCGAAGAACTGGAGACCGGAATTGAAAGCTGGATCGGCAGGTGCGAACAGACGTCGCAGATGTTGATAGGCCTCCCAGTGCCGGCCTGCGCCGATCGCGGAAATGCCACGCGCGAGCTGCAGCATTGCGAGCAGGAAGCTGGCGCCTATCGATAGGGCAAGGCGCTCCGCCTGCGCCGCATGCGCTTCGGATTGCTCCAGATTGCCTTGCATTCCGGCGAGATGCGCCTTCAGGATCGTGGCCGCCGCGATCCACAAGGTGCCGTCTGTCTCTTCGGCGAGCCGGACCGATTCTTCGGCCTCCCTCGTCGCACTCGTCCAGTCGCCGACTTCCATTTCGGCCCAACCTTGCGCGAACAGCACCCGCGCAAGATCGCCGAGCCGGCCCTGTGCGCGTAGCGCTGCACTGGACCCGGCGAGCAGGCCTGTGCCGAGATCGAATGCGCCGATGACATTCGCCGCGCTTCCCAGGATTCCCGCAACGACTGGATCGCCATCCCTTGTCCTGGACAACTCGTGGAGTTTGACATGCACGTCACCTCCGTGCCGAAGCGGTTCGACATAGGCGGAGATCGCGAGCAGAAGAGGATCCCTCGCCGGCAGCTTCAGCCGGCCTGCCGCAACAAAAACCCTGGTGCGGAGTTCGTCGCTTGCACTGCTCCACCAGCAGCGTTGCGCGGCACGCCAAAGAAGATTGGCTGTCAGACCCGTTGCGCCTGCGGCGTGGGCCCGGGCGGCGAATCCAAGCAGGGCCGGGATCTTTGCGGGATCATCGATCGCCGGAGGTTGGCCGATTTCGCGACACCAGCCGATCCTGGCCGATGTGAGCGGGTCGCTTTCATCGACGTCGGCCTGGCGGAGCAAACGTTCCATGAGATCTGGTTGTCCCAGATCGGCGGCAAGTTCGGCAGCCCGCAGCAGACGGTCGCTCCTGGCTTTCGCCGTACTGCTCAGTCGGGCCGCATTTTCAAGGACCGCGATCGCCATGGCAACTGCGCCCCGCCGCAATGCCCGGGTCGCCATAAGATCGTGTTCGTCCGCCAGTTCGTCGTCCGGTCCGATCGTCGCCGCCGCGCGATGCCATAGCTGGCGATCCAACTGATCCTGAATGGTCCTCGCCAACGCTGCGTGAATTTTTTGACGCGTCGCCAGCTCAGCCGCCTGATGCATCGCGGAGCGAACCAGCGGATGGCGGAAACGTACGTCCGTGGCGTCGACCTCGATCAGTCCGGCGGCGACAGCCGGCGCCAGGGCGTCGACCCCGACCCGCACGCCCAATACCGCCTCTCCGGCATGCAGAACTTCGTACAGCGAAGTTCCGTCATTTTCCGCCGCCACGAACAGCAGGGTTCGGGTCCAATCTGGAAGGTCCGACACGCGGCTCGAGAAGGCGCGTTCCAGACGCTCCGTGAGTGGAAGCCACGGTGCATCGCGCGCTTCCGTTGCCCGCTCGCCGCGGGGCAGTTCGACAAGGGCCAGCGGGTTGCCGGCAGCCTGTTCGAGGAAGCGGCCGCGCAGATCGGCCGACAGGCCCGGTGCGTTGGCGTCCAGCAGGCGCTCGGCATCGACTCGATCAAGTCCGGCAAGATGCAGCCGCAGTGTGGAGGCATCTCCAAACGGACGATTGAAACCATCGCGCATGGCCAGCAGCAGAACGATGGGGTCCGAACTCAGCCTGCGCGAGATGAACGCCAACACCTCGTAGGTTGCCTGATCCAGCCACTGGGCATCGTCGGCAACAAGTAGGATGGGCCCGCGTGTTGCGCGTTCGGTGAGAAGGGACAGCGCCGCCAGCCCCACCAGAAAGAGATCGGACGGACCAGCGTCGTCGTGCATGCCGAAGGCGGCCAGCAGCGCCGACCGTTGCCGAGGAATCAGGCGCGCGGCCTGCTTCATCAGAGGCCGCAATGCCTGCTCGAGCGCTGCGAACGGCAAATGAACTTCGGCCAGGACGCCAGCCATGCTGAGGACCGAAAAGCCGCGCTCACCGGCTCGCTGCCTGGCGATTTCGAGCAGGGTCGATTTCCCGATTCCGGGCTCGCCGCTGACAATGAGCGTCGATCCACCTTGATCGATGCGGTCGATCAACCGATCGATAAGAGCAACGTCCTGCTCGCGGCCTTGTAAGCGTGGGGTTGGAGATCGGGTGGTGGGGGCGAGCGATCCCGTCTGCGGTTGTGTCTTCTTCGTCCGCTTGGCCATCCCGCAACCGTTCCAGACGCCGCACCGGGCCGCATCGATCTAGTCTGTATCGGACCCATCCTATCACGGGTGGAGAGCGGTGCAGGAGCCTTATCGTGCACGATCGCCGACTGGTCGTCTGCCTGTCGGCTGTCGCGTCCGGCCCGACGCGCCCGCTGCGCCAATCTGTCCCGTCGCTGTCGCCGGACGATGCGATAACCTCGCTGAAAATTCAGGGAGAGAATCGCGTTGGTGAAATTCAGTCGCCGTCACGTCATCGCTGCCGGCGCGGCGGCTGCCGCGATGCCCTTGCTGTCGCGCCGGGCGTCGGCGCAGGCGGCGTAGCCGTCGCGGCAGATCCGGATGATCTGCAGCTATCCCGCAGGCGGGCAGACCGACCTCTTGGCGCGCGCTTTCGGCGAATACATCTCGCGGCAGGTCGGGCAGACCGTCGTGATCGAGAACAAGGCCGGTGCCTCGGGATCGATCGGCGCGGCGGAAGTCGCGCGCGCCGCGCCCGACGGCCACACCATCCTCTGCTCGATCTCGGCCACCTATGTGATGAACCGGGCGATGATGAAGAACCCCGGCTATGACATGGACAAGGACCTGACGCTGGTCAGCGTGATCCCGGGCGCCGGGCTGCTGCTGGTCGCGAACCCGAAGCTCGGCGTCAAGACGCTGGCGGACTTCGTCGCCCATGCACGCAGCAGCGGCAAGGTGAATTTCGGCACCTACAGCGCGGGCTCGGCGCCGCACATGACGATCAACGAGCTCAACAAGCAATACGGCCTCACCATCGAGCCGATCCATTATCGCGGCGAGGCGCCGATGTGGACCGGGCTCGCGGAAGGCACGCTCGATGTCGCGATGGGCAGCTACACCGCCGCGCTCCGCGCTGCAAAGCGGCCGCGGCACAGTGTTCGCGGTGCACTCCAAGAAGGTCGCCGCGATCCCGGATATCAAGACGCTGCCCGAACAGGGCGCGACGTCGAAATTCTTCACCTTGAGCGGCTTCTCGGGCTGGGCGGTGCCGAAGGCGACGCCGCAGCCGATCGTCGACCGGCTGTCCGAGCTCTGCGTCGCCGCCAACGACGATGCCAAGGTGAAGGAGGTTCTCAACACCTTCGTGCTGGAGCCCGCGATCGGCTTCAAGGACAGCAACGCGCTGTATCAGCGCGAATTGCCGGGCTGGATGGAGGCCGCCCAGTCGCTCGGCCTGCCGCCGGCGTAGGACGTGGACTCGTAAATTGGTCGCGTCCGCTTCCTCTCCAACAACGGACATTCAAAGAGACACGGTCAACGCCCGGATCGCTTCCGACCAATCAACCCAACGCTTGCCGGCTTATGTTGATTGGCGGAATCATCCTAGGGCTGGCCATCCGGCCAATTATATTCCGCTGCGATACTTTGCATGAGCTCGCTGGCCAGTTCTCCACCGCGAGCCCCGTTCGTCATGATAACGGCGCCATCACCATTTTCGAACACGATCATAGAACTGACGAATCCATCATTGACGCCCCTATGCTGAAATTGTCGATGCGGCGAGACTCCGCGAACAATCAGACCCAGTCCATAATCGCCAAGACCCGGTGTGAGCATTTGAAGGGTCGGGGCCTGAGACAACACGGATGTGTCGCGGCCGGTCCATGCGTCCAGCACACCCAGCGCAAAGTGCGCGACGTCGGTAGGGGTCGTCCACAATCCCGCGGCAGCCAATTCCGGATAGGTATGGGGACCTCCCGGTACCGGCGCTCCGCTCGCTCGATAGGGTGTTGCGGCATTTTGAGCGACATTTTTGGGCAGCGGCTGGAGGAAACTGCTGTGGGTCATTCCGAACGGCTTGAGGACAACTTCTTCAAGCAGTTCTGGAAACGCCTTGTCAGTTACGTCGATGAGCAATTGCTGCACTATAGTATAGCCGCCGCTAGAATACGCGAACCTGGCGCCGGGCTCGTGATCGACAATGACAGGCGCGGTGTTTGCAGGAGCGCATAGTGCAAACCAATCATGCGCTGACAGCTCGAACCGGGCTAGGGCACGACACCACAGCGGCGCGCCGTTGAGAACCTCGGCGAGTGACGGAACGGGTGCATCTGCAGGATATCCCGGAAAATAGGGAACGGTTATACCAGCCGAATGATTCAGCAGGCTTCGAAGTGTAACCCTTGATTGATCGGTGAACGAGTTAACAGGAATTCTCCAGGTCTTAAGGGCTAAATTGACGTCGCCATCGAGATCGAGTTTCCCGGCCTGAACCAATGCGAGCGCCGCTACAGCGGTAACCGGTTTGCTGATTGAGGCCGCTTGGAACAACGTTTCAGGCGTTACAGGCGGACCACCGATGGTGGCGGCCCCGAACCCGCGGGCCTGGATTGCGCCGCCATGAATCACGGCGATGCTGACGCCAGGAACGTGCAGTTCGTTCATCCGATCAGCAAGCCTCATCGGACGACCGCTGGCGTCGGCGATAGCAGGCCTTAGGGCATTCACGATGCGCTGGATACGATGCTCAAAATCGCTGCTGCTGCCTGAGGCCGCATTGTCCTGAGCACGTGAAATCGGGAGGGCAACGAGGCTTCCTATGAACGCGAGCAAGGCTCGACGGCTGATATTGAGGACCGTCGACTTGGCGTTTCGCGAGCAGACGACAAATTGAGACATGAAATAGTTTTACCATAAGGGGCCACTTTCGGCAGGGGTCAACACGAGCTTCGGCGGTGACTGGCGCCAAGTCCGCCTCGTGGCAAAAGCCGACGATTGCGGGAGAGCGAGACGACTTTCCGCCTCGCCCTCGGGCGCCGATGTTTATGAGGACAGGTCCCGGATCGTGCCATGACGGCGCGATCTGGCTGCGACAAAACAACCCGACGGGCAACTCAGCAAAACCTGTCAATGCTCGCGCGCTGAAAATATTTCGCGTTATCAGAAAAACAACTCGGTGTATGGTTCGCCCGTCTCACCCGATCGAGGGGCGCTGCGCATCGTCACGGGTGTTGCGGTGAGATGCGGTGGACGGCGAGCGCGCAGTCGACGAATGCGTGTGAAGCGGACGGTGAAGTCGTGTGGTTCTGACGCCCTAGTTGTGGAGCCTCAAGAGGTTATTCCCGGTTAATCCGAGCCGGCTGATAGGTGGCTTTGAGCCGATACTGCCATGAGGACGATGCCAATTGTAGCGGTGAAGCCATCGTGGCAGCTCGGCAGCTCGTTCTGTAGAGGTGTTGTAGGCCTGCGCGTAGGCCCATTCTCGTAGGCTGGTTTGAATGAAGCGTTCGGCCTTGCCATTGGTTTTTGGGCGTATAGGGCTTGGTGCGGATATGCTTGAGGCCGAGGCGCTTGCACGCCCTTCGGAAGGCGAAGGATTTGTAGCACGCGCCATTGTCGGTCATGACGCGCTCTACCTTCACGCCCAGGCTGACGTAATAGGCCACGGCGGCCTTGAGAAAAGCGACGGCACAGCCCTTTCGCTCGTTCTTCTTGACCTGGCTGAAGGCGATCCGCGACGCATCGTCGATGCAGACATGTACGTATTCCCAACCTGGTCCGTGACCGCGAGAACGCAGATTGCTCGATCCATGTCGATCGCCGGTGATCCGGTGGCCGATCCGATTGAACTTGCCGAGCTTTTTGATGTCGATGTGGATCAGTTCGCCGGCACGTTCGCGCTCATAGCGCCGGATCGGCTCGGCCGGCTCCAGTGCAGCCAGCCTGTTCAGACCGAGCCGGCGCAGGATGCGGCTGACGGTTGCTGCTGAGACCCCGACTTCGAGCGCGATCTGCTTGCCGGTGTGGCGCTGCCGGCGGAACGTCTCGACAGCGGCGCATGTGGCTGCAGGGGTTTGGCTTGGCGATGAAAGAGGCCGTGAGGAACGATCCTGCAAACCATCGACGCCTTCTACGCGGAAGCGCCTGACCCATTTGGCGACCGTCTTTGCCGTGACATTGAATTGGAGTGCAGCTGCGGCCTTCGTCAGGCCGCCCTCGATCACACTCCGCACCATCGCCTCTCGACCTTTTGGCGTCAGAGGCGCATTCTTGTGGATGTTCATCTGGTCTCTCCGGGGAACACTGAAGCTTCGCAACCTCAGCTTCCTCGGTTCAGACCAGATGGACAACCTCCTGAAAGCTCACACCTAGTGGTAGGTGTCTTTTCACAAAACGCTATCGCGTCTTGTGAAGGCGGTGACAAAAAAGCCAAGTCTCGCCGGGGAGAGCACGAAGTAAGCCGTAACCCATCGCGCAGGGAAAGCCGGGATGTTCCCGGTTACACCTGTGGTCCTACCTCCCGCGTTTTTTACTACGCGGGACCCATGGGTGCGATCGGCACCCGGCTTTCCCTGCGCCCTCTGTTTGAGGAGAGGGCGGAACGAAGAGCAAAGCTCGGGCAGGTAATGTCGCGGGACTGCGAAGCTGCGTCCTCATTCTCATCTGTCATCGCCCGGCTCGCCGCCTTCGCTAAAGCTTCGGCGTGCCAGGGATTCGTGGCCTCGTCGAAGCCTTGGCGTAGACGGGACCGGGCGATCCAGTACGCCGCGGCCTATCGTTTCAATCGCTGGCGTCTCTGGAATACTGGATCACCCGCATGCGCGGGTGATGACACCGAACAGGCTGTTTGACAGATTGAGTCGAGAACCATCCTCATGGTCGTCCTGGCGAAAGCCAGGACCCATTACCCCAAATCTGAATTGTTGCGCGACGCTGGGGCCACGATCCCTTTTATCACCGAATGCGGTGGTATGGGTCCTGGCTTTCGCCAGGACGACGAAGTGGAGAAAGCGGTTCGCGTGATTCTACTTCTTCAAATTCGCATGCGGCCGACCGAAATCCGGCGCCGCGGAATCCTGGCCGGTCTCGACGATGCCGCGGCGGATGGCGCGGGTGCGGGTGAAGTGGTCGAACAGCGCTTCGCCGTCGCCGCGCCGGATCGCGCGGGTCAGCTTCGACAGGTCCTCGGTGAAGGTGCCGAGCATTTCCAGCACGGCGTCCTTGTTGGCGAGGAACACGTCGCGCCACATCGTCGGGTCCGACGCCGCGATGCGGGTGAAGTCGCGGAAACCGCCGGCGGAGAATTTGATCACCTCGGATTCCGTCACCTGCGCCAGCTCGTCGGCGGTGCCGACGATGGTGTAGGCGATCAGATGCGGCAGATGGCTGGTGATCGCGAGCACCAGGTCATGATGATCCGGCGTCATGATCTCGACCTTGGCACCGAGCGCGGCCCAGAACGCGCGCAGCCGGTTGGTCGCGGCGGGATCGGTGCCTTCGGGCGGCGTCAGGATGCACCAGCGGTTGATGAAGAGCTCGGCGAAGCCGGAATCCGGTCCCGAATGCTCGGTGCCGGCCACTGGATGCGCGGGCACGAAGTGCACGCCGTCAGGCAGATGCGGCGCCATGTCCTTGACGACGGCGCCCTTCACCGAGCCGACGTCGGAGATGATGGCGCTGGGCTTGAGATGGCCAGCGATCTCGGCCGCGACCGGACCGCAGGCGCCGACCGGGATGCAGAGGATGACGAGGTCGGCATCCTTGACCGCCTCGATATTGGTCTCGACGACGCGATCGACGATGCCGAGCTCGGCGACGCGCGCGCGCGTCTTCTCCGAACGTGCGGTGGTCACGATCTCGCCAACCAGCCCTTGCGCGCGGGCGCCGCGCGCGATCGAGCCGCCGATCAGGCCGAAGCCGATCAGCGCAATGCGGTTGAAGAGCGGAGCTGTGGTCACGATGTCACTTTCCGGCCAGGAAGTCGCGCAGCCCCTTGACCACGAGGCGGTTGGCTTCCTCGGTGCCAATGGTCATGCGCAGCGCATGCGGCAGCTTGTAATTGTTGAGCGCGCGCAGCACGAGGCCGCGCCGCGTGAGAAAGGCGTCGGCTTCCGCCGCGGTCCTGCCCTTGTCGGTCGGGAAATGGATCAGCACGAAATTGGCGACGCTCGGCGTCACCTTCAATCCGAGCTTGCCGATCTCCTCGGTCAGCCAGTTGCGCCACTGCTCGGTGTGGGTCCGCGACATCTGCACATGCGCCGAGTCCTCGATCGCCGCCACCGCCGCCAGCATCGCCGGCGTCGTGACGTTGAACGGACCGCGGATGCGGTTGCAGGCATCGACGATATGCGCCGGGCCGAACATCCAGCCGATCCGCAGCGCGGCAAGGCCGTGGATCTTCGAGAAGGTGTGCGTCACCACCGTATTGTCCGTCGTCGCGACCAGCTCGATGCCGAGCTCGTAATCGTTGCGCGAGACGTAGTCGGCATAGGCGGCGTCGATCACCAGCAGCACATGCGACGGCAGCGCGGCGCGCAGGCGCTTGACCTCGTCGAACGGGATATAGGTGCCGGTCGGATTGTTCGGGTTGGCAAGCCAGACCAGTTTTGTGCGCGGCGTCACCACCTTGAGAATGGCGTCGACATCGGCCGTGAAGTTGGTCTCGGCCGCGATCACGTTCCTGGCGCCGTTCGCCATGGTGGCGATCGGGTAGACCAGGAAGCCATGGGTGGTCGAGATCGCCTCGTCGCCGGGTGCGAGATAGGTGTGCGCCAGCAGATTGAGGATCTCGTCGGAGCCGGCGCCGCAGATGATGCGGTCAGGATCGAGGCCATAGGCGCGGCCGATCGCCTCGCGCAGCACGCGCGAGGTGCCCTCTGGATAGTCCTCGAGATGGTCGGCCGCCTTCTTGTAGGCCGCGATCGCCTTCGGCGACGGCCCGAACGGCGTCTCGTTGGCGGACAGCTTGAACACCTTGCGGCCCGGTTCCGGCACCGGGCTCCTGCCGGGCGTGTAGGGCGCAATATCGAGAATGCCGGGGTTCGGCACGGGGCGGGACATTATCAACTCCGAACAGAGCGTTTTCCAGCGAAGTGGATACCGGTTCGCGTAAAGAAAACGCGTCAAAACAAGAATCTAGACGGGCGGCTAGCTTTTGGCCGACCCGTTAGAGGGCACCGTATAGCGCGTTGCGTGGCTGCCGACGAGGGCCGAAGAGCGGACCGAGGCGCCGGCCTCGATCAGCGCGAACTTGATCTTCTCGAAGCCCTTGTTCTTAAGGTCTTGCCCCGCGACCGAGACCAGCAAGGCCGCGCCGTCGAAGGCGGTGTCGGGGACCGCGACGATCTCGGCGAGCGGGGCCAGGGCGCGTGCGACATCGGCGTTCCAGCCGGAGACGCGCACGCTCCACATCTCGACCTCGGTCACCATGGCGTCGTCGGCGACCCGCGAGATCACGAACACCGGCAGCGCGGCGGGATGGTCGGCGCGTTCCAGGAACGGCAGCCGCGCGATGATCTTCGGCGCGCCATCGGCTTCCAGCGCATTCCACCACGGCGTGCGGCTGGCGATCGCGGAGACCAGCGCGAGGTCGCCCTTCGATTTCGCGACCGCCTCGACCGCGGCCTGCGCGCTGAAATGCGAGACGTAGGGCACCACGAAGCCGAAGTGAAACCGTGCCGAGTCGCGCATCGCGGACTCACCGACCGAAACATCGGCATGCACCGCGAACGGCGCCTGCACATAAGTGAACGTCGAGATGATGACGCGCCAGATGCTCTCGATGGTGTCGAGCGGCAGGATGCCGCGATGGCGCTGCACCAGCTCCCGCATCATGCTGGCCTCGCGCGCCGGGCGGAACGCCGAGCCGACCTCCTGGGTCTTCTTGACCTGGATCAGGCGGTCGATGATGTCGCCGCGCGCCATCAACAGGCGGTGAACCTGCTCGTCGATCGCATCGATCTCCTTGCGCAGCTCCTGCAGCGAGGGCGGCGACGGGGGTGGCTTGGACATGCTCTAAAACCTTGTTGTCCGCCCGGCCCGATGCCGCGTCAGACAGGGTCCCTGATTAGAAAAGACAGCCACCGAAAGCAAAGAGAAACGTCGCAGGCGTGCCTTGCGCATTCGGTTAACCAATCGGCCGGCGATCTGGCTGCCTTGACGGCGGGGCACCCGGGGACTACGTTCCTTGCGTCCCGTGGTCATTTGAGCCGGCCGGCTTGCAGCCACGTTAAACAACTCGCTAAACAGGCCGGGGACCTTATCAGCTCCCGGCCGAACCTTTGTTCAGGCCGGGTTTTTTATTGGCTTGAGGTCCGTCGAGCCCTCCCGCGCGGAGGCAGGGTCGCCTAGATGAGCAATGTGCGTCCGATACCGAGCCCACAAACCCAGAGCGATGATCGCGCCCATGAGGCCGATCATCCGTCGTCATTGCTGGCGAAGTTCGGGATGGACCAGCCGCTGAAGCTCGATTGCGGCGTCGATCTCGCGCCATTCCAGATCGCCTACCAGACCTATGGCGAGCTCAATGCCGACCGCTCGAATGCGATCCTGGTTTGTCACGCGCTGACCGGCGATCAGCACGTCAACAACACCCATCCCGTCACCGGCAAGCCCGGCTGGTGGGACACCATGGTCGGCGCCGGCAAGCCGATCGATCCCGAAAAATACTTCATCATCTGCTGCAACGTTATCGGCGGCTGCATGGGCTCGACCGGGCCGGCGTCGCTGAATCCTGCGACCGGCAAGGTGTGGGGGCTCGATTTCCCGATCATCACGATCCCCGACATGGTGCGCGCGCAGGCGATGCTGATCGATCGGCTCGGCATCACCACGCTGTTCTGCGTGGTCGGCGGCTCGATGGGCGGCATGCAGGTGCTGCAATGGACCGCCGCCTATCCCGACCGCGTGTTCTCGACGCTCGCGATCGCCTGCTCGACGCGCCACTCGGCGCAGAACATCGCGTTCCACGAGCTCGGACGCCAGGCCGTGATGGCCGATCCGGACTGGCGCGGCGGCCGCTATGTCGACGAGGACACCCATCCGCATCGTGGATTGGCTGTTGCGCGGATGGCTGCGCACATCACCTATCTGTCGGACGCCGCGCTGCACCGCAAGTTCGGGCGGCGGATGCAGGACCGCGAGCTGCCGACCTTCTCGTTCGATGCGGATTTCCAGGTCGAGAGCTATCTGCGCTACCAGGGCTCGTCCTTTGTCGAGCGCTTCGATGCCAACTCCTATCTCTATCTGACCCGCGCGATGGACTATTTCGACATCGCCGGCGACCATGACGGCGTGCTGGCGAAAGCGTTCGCCGGCATCAAGACCCGGTTCTGCGTGGTGTCGTTCACCAGCGACTGGCTGTTTCCGACCTCGGAATCGCGCGCGCTGGTGCACGCGCTGAATGCGTCGAGCGCACGGGTGTCGTTCGCCGAGATCGAAACCGATCGCGGCCATGACGCCTTCCTGCTCGACGTGCCCGAATTCCTGGAAATCTCCCGCGCCTTCCTGCAGGCCGCAGGCAAGGCGCGCGGACTGAACGGCGGCGGCCAATCATGAGCATGCAGCAGACATTGCCGTTGCCGGGCGTCGCGCCGGAGCGAACCGGCAGCTATCGCACCGATCATCTGCTGGTCGCCGACATGGTGCGGCCGGGCTCGCGCGTGCTCGATGTCGGCTGCGGCGATGGCGAATTGCTGCAGCTCCTGGAGAGCCGCGGCATCGACGGCCGCGGCATCGAGCTGTCGCGCGAGGGTGTCAATGGCTGCGTCGCCAAGGGGCTCGCGGTGGTGCAGGGCGACGCCGACACCGACCTCGTCAACTATCCCGATGACGCCTTCGACTACGTGATCCTGTCGCAGACGCTGCAGGCGACGCGGCAGCCGAAGGTGGTGCTGGAGAATCTGTTGCGCATCGGCCAGCGCGCCATCGTCTCGTTCCCGAATTTCGGCTTCTGGAAGATGCGGCTGCAGCTCCTGATCGGCGGCCACATGCCGCGCACCGAGAATTTGCCGGCAAGCTGGTACGACACATCCAACATCCATTTCTGCACCATCAAGGATTTCGTGCAGCTCTGCGACGAGATCAACGTCAAGATGGAGCGCGCGGTCGCGCTCGATCTCTACGGCCGCCCGGTGCCGCTCAATCTGCCGTGGTGGGTGTGGAACATGTTCGGCGAGCAGGGCGTGTTCCTGCTCAGCCGCGGCGGGCAAGGGAAATGATCGGTGCGTGGCGCGTCACACCGGCGCCGCCACCAGCGATCTCGGATCGCGCACCGGCCAGCGGCCGGCCTCGACCAGCGCGATGAACCGCTCCACCATCTCGTTGAACAGCGCCGGTTCCTCGAGGTTGAGCACGTGACCCGACTTCGGGAAGAACGACAGGCCGGCGGCCGGCAGATGCTGCTTCAGGAACATGCTGGGCGCGATGCAATTGTCGTCCTCGTCGCCGCACAGGATCAGCGCCGGCGTGGCTGCGCCCTTGATGGCCTCGGTCATGGTGTAGATCGAAGGCCTGCCACCCTGGAAGCTGCGCATCGTGTTGGCCGAGCCCTTGGCATCATGGCGGGCGAGCGCGGCATAGAAATCGGCGTGGCCGCGCGGATCCTTGACCAGGAACGGAATCCGGCTCGGCGCCTCGCGCGTCACCTTGGCGACCTCAACCGAGCCGATGGTCTCATATTGCTCGGCATTGGCGCGGCACTGCGCGCGGAAGGCTTCGAGATTCTCGAGGCTCGAGCCGGAGCCGACCGCGGCGAGCGTCATCGACAGCGCGCGCTCGGGCGCGTTGAGCGCGACCTGCAGCGACGAATAGGAGCCCATCGAGAGACCTATGAAATGGGCCTTCGCGATGTCGAGGTGGTCCAGCACCGCAAGCGCGTCGGTGTAGAAATGTTTGTAGGTGTAGACCTCGGCATTCGGCGGCACGTCCGACGGCGTGTAGCCGCGCGCGGAATAGGCGATGCAGCGGTGCCCGCGCGAGAAGTAGCGCATCTGCGGTTCCCAATTGGTGTGGTCCGCGGCGAACTCGTGCAGGAAGATGATCGAGGTTCCGTGGCCGGCCTCTTCGAAATGCAGGCGGACGTTATCTTTCGTGACGGCGTGGGGCATTGAAATTCTCCTCTCGTTGGCCGACCTCAGATTTGCAATTAATTTTCGCGGCCGCAATGCGGCAGCTCCGATTATTTTTGGTCATGGAGTTTGCGCGGAATGACCCGGAAATCGTTTCCGCGGCGCCGCATGAAATCTTCCTCTCGCCACATCCCGAATTTCAAAACCACCGCCGCGTTCCCAAGGGAACGCGATGGGGAATTGGGGGGTGTTACAGAGGATCTCGAGAAGTATGGTTCAGTTGCTTGCGTATCGTCGGTCGCTTCGTGTTTTGGCGCTGGCTCTGTGTTCGCTCACGCTCGCCGTGATCGCCGCCGCTCCGGCGTCCGCCCGTCCGCATCATTCGCGTCACGCGCATTCGGCCCATGCCGGCCATCACGCGCGACACCACGCCCGTCATCGCTATCGCCACACCGCGCGGCTGTCGCGCGCCAAGCGCCGCGCACTGACGCAGGCCGGCGGCTTCGCCGAGGCCAATGCGTCCGTGTTGCCGGGCGGCGCTGAAGCCGTGCCCAACACCGGTGGTGTGAGTGCTGAGAGCGGCTTCGGCTCGTCCGGCATCGTCGCCGAGGCGCGCCGCTATCTCGGCGGCAATCCGACCGATCGCCGCAGCCTGTGGTGCGCGCGCTTCATGAACATGGTGCTGCAGCACACTGGCCATCGCGGCACCGGCTCCGACATGGCGAGTTCATTCGCCAAATACGGTGAGCGCGTTTCGGGGCCGCAAGTCGGCGCCATCGCCGTGATGAGTCGCCGTGGCGGCGGTCACGTCGGCATCATCACCGGCGTCGATGCTAAGGGCAATCCGATCATGATCTCGGGCAACAGCGGCCATCGTGTCCGCGAGGCGCCGGTCTCGCGCGGCCGGATCTACGCTTATGTGATGCCGACCAACTGATCCGTCGAAAGCCGGGTACGGCGCATGCGCGCCTTGGCCGGCTTACGATGCTACAGGCTGTTCGGCGGCAATCGTGTCGCCGACGGCCGCATCACCGTCAGCGATGATCTCGGCGTAGATGCCGCATTCATTGTTGCCGAAGCGCTGCATCAGCGTGTTCGGGACCGAGAGGTCGCGCACGCCGGTCTCGGGATCGACATTGACTGCGGCGCAGCGGGTGATGCGCTTCACCACCTTGGCCCGCGCGCTGCCGATCGCAATCGTCTGGTCCAGCAGGCTGGCTTCATGCCAGGCCGGCCAGCCCTCGACATAGAGGTTGGCGCGGAAGCGCAGCGGATGGACCGGCGCCTGCGCCATGTCCTCGATCGCCCGCAGGCTCGCCAGATTGATGATCGAGACCACCTTGCGCGGGACATCGGAAAAACTGTGCCCGGGGCTCACCAGCACCTTGGGCGGTCCCTTGATCTGGCCGGCATGACGATCGGCGAAATAGCGCTCGATCGCCGCGCGCCCTGCTTCGGTCTCGAGATCGCCCTGGGCCAGCATCGCGCCATCGCGGCGCAGCGTCAGTACATGGCTGTCATCGTCGAAATGGGTGCGCAGCGGCGCCAGCCATTCGTCCCGCTGCAGCATCAGGAAATGCGGCTTCGGCAACCATTTCGGCGCCGACGGATCGAAACCGCTCGGGCCGTTCTCGATCGCGTAGCGGCGATCCGAGCGCAGCGTCTCGCCGGTCTTGAGCTCAGTGCGGGGCAGGGGCTCGGGCGTGAGTCCCTTGACCGGGTAACGATAGATGCCGGTGATCCTGGCGGAGGAAGCGAGCGTATTGTCCATCCGCCCGCTCTAGCCTGTTTGGCGGGCGAGGAGAACCGCCGCCAGCAGTAAGGCAGCTAGTCAGGTCGCGCCGCGCCCGCCTCATCCAGCACGCGTTGCATGAACACCAGATCGAGCCAGCGGCCGAACTTGCGTCCGACCTCCGGCATCCGGGCAACCTCGACGAAGCCGGCCTGCGCATGCAGCCGCAGCGAGGCCCGGTTGCCGCCGTCGATCCCGGCGATCATGACGTGCTTGCCGAGCGCGCTGGCTGCGGCGACGAGCTCGTCGATGATGACGCGGCCAAGGCCGCGGCCGCGATGATCGGCGTGGATATAGACGCTGTGTTCGACGCTGTAGCGATAGCCGGGAAAGGCCCGGAAATCGCCGAACGTGCCGTAGCCGAGCACCGTCGTCCCCTCGACGGCCACCAGCACCGGATAACCCAACTCCTGCCGCGCCTTCATCCAGGCCAGCCGCTCGGCGTCAGAGTCCTGCTTTTCGGTCCAGATCGCGCTCGAATTGGCGACCGCCTCGTTGAAGATCGCGGTGATCGCAGAAATGTCCTGCTCGGTGGCGGGGCGGATGATCATTGACAGTTCCTCGACGGGCCTCTTGAACAACTCCGGTTGTCTACTATATAAGACGGTATGTCAATTATAGAGGACAAGGCCGATGATGCTCTCGGGCGGCGGGTTCGCGCCGAACGGGAGGGCCGCGGCTGGTCGCTGGCGGAACTCGCCGGGCGGGCAGGCGTGTCCAAGGCCATGCTGAGCAAGATCGAGCGGGCGGAGGCGAGCCCCACGGCGGCGACGCTGTCGCGGATTGCCACGGCCTATGGCCTGACCATGGCCGCGCTGTTCGAGGTTGCGTCAGACGGTTCCCGTCTGCAGCGGGCCAAGGATCAGCCGGTGTGGCGCGATCCGAAGGCGGCCTATCTGCGGCGGCAGGTGTTCCTGCATCCGGCCAATCCGCTGGAACTGGTGGAGATCGAGCTGCCGGCCCGGCAGGAAGCCGGCTTCCCCGCCAGCGCCTATCACCTGGT
Source organism: Bradyrhizobium sp. th-b2 (assembly GCF_000426785.1). Lineage (NCBI taxonomy): Bacteria > Pseudomonadati > Pseudomonadota > Alphaproteobacteria > Hyphomicrobiales > Nitrobacteraceae > Bradyrhizobium > Bradyrhizobium sp. th-b2. The sequence continues at coordinate 56,678 of NZ_AUGA01000007.1, read as the reverse complement.
GCGCCAGGTGGTCTGGGTGATCGGCGGCCGCCTCACCCTGATGGAAGGGGCGGTCCGCCACGAGCTCGCTGCGGGTGACCGTGTCGAGCTCGGCCCGCCGTCGGACATCGTCTTCCGTAACGAAACTGCTCAGCCCTGCCGCTACCTTGTCGCCATCGTGCGGCGCTGAGCTCCATCGGGTGAAATCGCAAGCTGTGGCTCTTCCGTTTTGGAACCAAGTGCCCACATCTGCGGCAAGCCTGAAAAATGATGGCGACGACCAGAGGCTGGTTGAGGAACGTCAACGCGGCCCGCGGAAACCCAATGAAGATGCTGTTGTCATGCCTGAATGGGTGACGATGGCAGGCCGAGGGAAAACGAATGAACATTGAGAAGTACACCGAGCGCGCGCGCGGATTCATCCAGTCTGCCCAGTCGCTCGCAATGCGCGACGGTCACCAGCAGTTCTCGCCGTTGCATCTGTTGAAGGTGCTGCTGGACGACAATGAGGGGCTGGCCGGAGGTCTGATCGACCGTGCCGGCGGCAATTCCAGAGCGATCCTGAAGACGACCGAAGAGGCGCTGAACAAGCTGCCGAAGGTTTCGGGCAACGGTGCCGGGCAGGTCTACCTGTCTCCGGAGCTGGCGCGTGCCTTCGACGCCGCGGAAAAGGCCGCCGAAAAGGCCGGCGACAGTTTTGTCACCGTCGAGCGGCTGCTGCTCGGGCTCACGCTCGAGAAAGGCAGCGAGGCGGCCTCTATCCTGAGCAAGGGCGGCGTCACGGCGCAGAACCTGAACGCGGCGATCGAAGCGCTGCGCAAGGGCCGCACTGCTGACAGTGCGACCGCCGAGAACGCCTATGACGCGCTGAAGAAATATGCCCGCGACCTGACCCAGGCGGCGCGCGACGGCAAGCTCGACCCGGTGATCGGCCGTGACGAGGAGATCCGCCGTACCATCCAGGTGCTGTCGCGGCGGACCAAGAACAATCCCGTCCTGATCGGTGAGCCCGGCGTCGGCAAGACCGCGATCGTCGAGGGCCTGGCGCTGCGCATCCTCAACGGCGACGTGCCGGAGAGCCTCAAGGACAAGAAGCTGCTGTCGCTCGACATGGGCGCCCTGATCGCCGGCGCGAAATATCGCGGCGAGTTCGAGGAGCGGCTGAAATCCGTCCTGCAGGAGGTCTCGACCGCCGAGGGCGGCATCATCCTGTTCATCGACGAGATGCACACGCTGATCGGCGCCGGCAAGGCCGACGGCGCGATGGACGCGTCCAACCTGCTGAAGCCTGCGCTCGCGCGCGGCGAGCTGCACTGTATCGGTGCGACCACGCTCGACGAGTACCGCAAGCATGTCGAGAAGGATGCCGCGCTGGCCCGCCGGTTCCAGCCGATCTATGTCAGCGAGCCGACGGTCGAGGACACCATCTCGATCCTGCGCGGCCTGAAGGACAAATACGAGCAGCATCATGGCGTGCGCATCACCGACACCGCGTTGGTGGCCGCGACCACGCTGTCGAACCGCTACATCACCGACCGTTTCCTCCCCGACAAGGCCATAGATCTGATGGACGAGGCGGCGGCGCGGCTGAAGATGCAGGTCGATTCCAAGCCCGAAGAGCTCGATTCGCTGGATCGCGACATCATCCGGCTCAAGATCGAGCAGGAGGCGTTGAAGAAGGAGAACGATGCCGGCTCGAAAAGCCGCCTGCAGACGCTGGAGAAGGAACTCGCCGGGCTCGAGGAGAGGTCGGTGGCGCTGACGGCACGCTGGAGCGCGGAGAAGAACAAGCTCTCCAATGCCCAGAAGCTGAAGAGCGAACTCGACGCACTCCGCGTCGAGCTTGCCAATGCGCAGCGTCGTGGCGAATTCCAGAAGGCGGGCGAGCTGGCCTATGGCCGGATTCCCGCGCTGGAGAAGAAGCTCGCCGACATCGAGGCAGCCGAAAGCAGCCACCCGAACGGCGGCGAGATGATGGAGGAGGCGGTTACCGCCAACCACATCGCGCAGGTCGTCTCGCGCTGGACCGGCGTTCCGGTCGACAAGATGCTCGAGGGCGAAAAGGACAAGCTCCTGAAGATGGAGGACAGTCTCGCCAAGCGCGTCGTCGGCCAGGCCGAAGCGGTGCGCGCGGTGGCAACCGCGGTGCGCCGTGCCCGAGCGGGCCTGCAGGACCCGAACCGGCCGACCGGCTCGTTCATGTTCTTGGGCCCCACCGGCGTCGGCAAGACCGAGCTGACCAAGGCGCTCGCCGCTGACCTGTTCAACGACGAGACCGCGATGGTCCGCCTCGACATGTCCGAGTTCATGGAGAAGCACTCGGTCTCGCGGCTGATCGGCGCGCCTCCCGGCTATGTCGGCTACGACGAGGGTGGTGCGTTGACCGAAGCCGTACGGCGGCGGCCCTACCAGGTCGTGCTGTTCGACGAGATCGAGAAGGCGCATCCCGACGTCTTCAACGTGTTGTTGCAGGTGCTCGATGACGGCCGGCTGACCGATGGTCAGGGCCGCACCGTCGACTTCCGCAACACGCTGATCATCATGACCTCGAACCTCGGTTCGGAGTTTTTGGTGAATCAGCCCGAAGGCGAGGACACCGCGGCAGTTCGCGATCAGGTGATGGGCGTGGTGCGGGCGCATTTCAGGCCGGAATTCCTGAACCGCATCGACGAGATCATCCTGTTCCACCGCCTGCAGAAGAGCGAGATGGGCCGCATCGTCGAGATCCAGTTCGCGCGGCTGCGCAAGCTGCTCGAGGATCGCAAGATCGAGCTCACGCTCGATCCGAAGGCGCGGGATTGGCTCGCCGAGAAGGGCTGGGATCCGGCTTACGGTGCCCGTCCGTTGAAGCGGGTGATCCAGCGCAGCGTGCAGGACCCGCTGGCCGAAATGATCCTCGCCGGCGAGGTCAAGGACGGCGATCACGTCAAGATTTCGGAGAAGGGCAACGTGCTGACCTTCAACGGCCAGGTGCCCAAAACCGCCGAGATCGTGCAGTTCGAGGCCCCGGTCTCGAAGCGCAAGCTGAACTAGAGCCTTTCCCGTTCCGATGGGATCGGAACGGGGCTCTAGATTCTTGTTTTGAGCGTTTTCTTCACGCGAACCGGTAGCCACTTCGCTCGAAAACGCTCTAACGGCTCAACAACAAAAAAGCCTCCCCGCAGATCGCGGGGAGGATTTGGTTGCAAATCACTCCTGCGGGACGATCGGCGGCGACTGGCCGCCGGGCTCGTCGTCCTCGGCGGGCTCGATCTCGGACAGGATGTCGACCAGCTCGCGGGCGCGGCCCGTGGCCAATGGCCTGCCGGCATTGATCAGCGGCTCGTCGTTGGCAAGCCAGGCCTGCGCCTCGGCAAGCTCGGTGATGGTAGCTCCCGATGCAATGATCCTGGCAATCGTGACGTCGTCGGCGTGGCCGACGGCCTTCAGCACGTCGTCGCGGGTGAGCGGGGTCATGGCGCAAATCCTTGTGCATATCTTCGTTGAGCACAACCGAACCCCTGCCCGCCGGCGATCCGCACCAGCGGGTAGGGACGCATCAGTTCAAGGCCTCAGCTGTGCGTTGTGAGCCGAGGCGGATGCTGGGACATTACCCAGAGCTCGATCGCAGCAAGGACTGCGACGGCGATGCCGATCACCACGTGCACAGTCGTCGCGGTGGTCATTCCCTTGAAACCAAGGACCCAGGGCGAGACCAGCGCCCAAAACCCGACGATGAGGTTCAGCCACTCCTCCCAGACCGCGAATGCCGCGAGCGCGGCGATCGCAAGGATCGCCATCGCGAGGCCGACGATGTGGGCGTTGGTGGAAACCGTTCCGGCGTCGAACTTGAACAGCCACGGCGACAGGAAGAGAATCGCGCCGAGGATCAGGTTTGCGACGTCACACAGTTTTGCGTTCGTCCAGTTCTCCATGACACCCTCCATTGGAGGTTTCACTGACGAATCAACTGGATGATCGCCGTTCGGGTTCCCATCTTGCGGCGCGAAATTTAATGAAACTGGCGGCGTGACGGCCTGGAAACGGCATCGTATCTGCGCTGCGCCTACAGCGTTTCGTAGGATCTGCGCGGCCGGACGGGCCGGCGGCCTCTTGCATCATCAGCGGTTGGTGGAGCGCGTCTGCGACGTCGAACTGGTGGCGTCCGAGACGATGCGGGCGCTGCCGCGGCTCGACATCTGGGCTTCGATCCGGTCGCGCTCCTTCTCGAAGCCCGCGAGCATCGGACCTTCGAGCGAGCGGCCGCGCGGCAGTTTCACGCGCATCGGATCGACGAATCGGCCGTTGACCAGGATTTCGTAGTGGACGTGCGGGCCGGTCGACTGGCCGGTCGAGCCGACGAAGCCGATCACCTGGCCCTGCCGCACCTTCTTGCCGATCTCCATGCCCTTGGCGAAGGCCGACATGTGGCCATAGGCCGTCTCGTAGCCGTTGGAATGCTTGATGCGGATATATTTGCCGTAACCGCCCTCGTACCCGACCTTTTCGAGCACGCCGTTGCCGGAGGCAAAAATCGGCGTGCCGTAGGCGGTGGCCCAGTCGACGCCGGTGTGCATCTTCACATAGCCGAGGATCGGATGGCGGCGGCCGCCGAAGCCCGAACGCATGATCGCGGTGTTGACCGGCTTGCGCACCAAAAACTTCTTCGCGCTCTTGCCGGTCTCGTCATAGTAGTCGACGACGCCGTCGTCGGAGCTCTGGAAGCGGTAGTACTTTTTGGTTTCGCCGCCCACGGTCAGCGCGGCATAGAGCACTTCGGTCTTTTCGGTGCTGGTGACGCCCTCGTCCTCGCCGGCATAGTACACATCGAAGCTGTCGCCGGGCTGCACCTTGCGCTGGAAATCGACGTCGTAGGAGTAGATCTTGACCATGTCGTCGATCACGGTCGGCGGCACCTTGTTGCGCAGCGCGGTCTCGTAAATGCTCTGATAGAGCCGCACGCCGCTGCCATCATCCTCGTCATCGTCGCTGGAATTGTCAGCGGTGTCGGTCGTGGTGTTCATGCTCTGCACGTCGACGGCGACGTATCGGCCGATATCGGACAGTGCGGCGATGGCCTCGACGACGGATTCGTTGGCGACGATCACGCGATAGGGCTGCAGCCTGACATTCGGTCCGGGAGTCGCCGGGGCCATCAGGATTCGCACCTTCTGGCCTTCCTTCAGGCCGCCGTCGCGGCCGCGCGGGCCGAGCGTCGCGGCAATCGCCTTCGCCTCGTCGGGCGTTGCGCCCTGGTCGCGCAGGATCGAGGTGATGCTGTCGCCCTTCTTGACGAGGTGAACCCGTTCGCCGGTCGGATTGCCGCCGGTGACCTGCTCCTTGGTCTTCGGCAGCAGGGTGACGTTCTCCGGCACCACGCGGGTCTCGAAGCCCGCATAGGGATCGGGGGCGTTGCCCTCGGTGGCGTAGGCCAGCCTCATGTCGGGCCCGGCGCCGGTCGCGTCGGCCGCGGCATTGGCGAGTGAGGCGTAGCGCACTGAGTTGCCGGAGCCGCGCCAATTGGCGGCGTCGCGGACCCGCATCAGGATGTCATCGAGCGCGACGACGGCAGCGAGCTTCGCTTTCGGCAGCACGGATGCCAGATCCTTGGTGACGAAAGAGACCTCGGCGTCGGGCTCGGCCGCCGCATTCGGATCCTCGGTCGCCGCCGGCGTGTCGGAGCCGACATCGGTCAGAAGACGTTGCGCGTTGAACGCAGGTATTTTTGCCGACAGATCGCTCGTGGTCATCGAGAGATTGCCGGAAATGCGGATGAAGGGCCGCACCCGCATCACGTCGCGATTGCCGACGCGGGTTACGGTCGATACGCGCACCAGGCTGCGGGAGGCGGAAGATTCGCTGGGTGGCGGCAGGCGGTCGCCCTTGTGCACGCTGACGACGCGATCATTGCCGGTGAACGCACCGCGCAGCGCGCCTTCGACGCGCTCCGGCACCTTGGCAAAAGTCATTTCGCCGTCGAGCGACGCAAAAACGGCGCCGCCGATCAGGGCCGCGCCACATAGACCAGTCAGAATGGTGCCGCTGAACCATTGAACGGAGACACGGCGGCGATCGATCACCGCAGCCTCGGTGCCGTCGACTGAAAGCGGCGGCTCGTGACCGAGATCGATCATCCCGGTCTCGCGCCCAATGCCGCTTCCGCGTGACGCCCGTTGGCTCAACCCTGTATCCCCCCAAATTCCAGCAACTGCGATCGACCTCTGCTCGTCCCTGTTCCCACCTCGATTCCTCGACGAGGAATTCCGGCAGTGTGGCGAGCCACACGCATCGAAGCCGAGAAGCCGATGGCCATTAGCTAGCCGCGATCTCGAACGTCAATGGTGTGCAGATCTCTCGATGTTGCTCGGCCGTGTAGGGAAAGAGGCGACGGGTTCTTGGAGAAAATCGCCTAGTCCCCCGAAAAAACCACCCGAGCCCCCACAGGTTTCGAGCGGTTCATTGCATACCTTATAGCCAGAACGTCGCAGGATTGTGGCTCAAGTGCGGCGCAAGGTCCCCAAATATCAGGGACTTTTCCGCCCCTGAAAAAAGTTTGTCGTCATGCGACGATTTCTTGACGATGAGTGTTGACAGGTCCGAAGGGGCGGGCCTATAAGACACCCACTGAGCGCGGCGCTGCATTGGCCCACCGGCCAAGGCAAGCATTCGCGCCCTTTATGCTCCTCACTTCGATGAGTGACACAACAGCCGACATAAATCGGTTGGGGTTTACGATCGATTGCTGAAGGGTAGAACCACCCTCTAGGGTGTGGGGTCATCGGATCCCGGGCTGTTTGACAAGTAAAGATGAAGAAAGAGAAACGTGGACGGCGGAGTCCTTGCGTCCCTCGGAATACTTGAAGGCTTCGGCTTTTGACGTTCTGAGGGTGGACGAAAGACTTCGGCGGTACACGTTTTAAAGGTTACACCATCGTTGTCAGCGATGTGAATCGCGGACAGCTCGTCGACTTCGGTCGGCGAAGAATGGTGGGACCTCGTCAAACGTTGTGATCAGCCGGTTCAAGGTTTCAAGTCCAACTTGAGAGTTTGATCCTGGCTCAGAGCGAACGCTGGCGGCAGGCTTAACACATGCAAGTCGAGCGGGCATAGCAATATGTCAGCGGCAGACGGGTGAGTAACGCGTGGGAACGTACCTTTTGGTTCGGAACAACACAGGGAAACTTGTGCTAATACCGGATAAGCCCTTACGGGGAAAGATTTATCGCCGAAAGATCGGCCCGCGTCTGATTAGCTAGTTGGTGAGGTAATGGCTCACCAAGGCGACGATCAGTAGCTGGTCTGAGAGGATGATCAGCCACATTGGGACTGAGACACGGCCCAAACTCCTACGGGAGGCAGCAGTGGGGAATATTGGACAATGGGCGCAAGCCTGATCCAGCCATGCCGCGTGAGTGATGAAGGCCCTAGGGTTGTAAAGCTCTTTTGTGCGGGAAGATAATGACGGTACCGCAAGAATAAGCCCCGGCTAACTTCGTGCCAGCAGCCGCGGTAATACGAAGGGGGCTAGCGTTGCTCGGAATCACTGGGCGTAAAGGGTGCGTAGGCGGGTCTTTAAGTCAGGGGTGAAATCCTGGAGCTCAACTCCAGAACTGCCTTTGATACTGAAGATCTTGAGTTCGGGAGAGGTGAGTGGAACTGCGAGTGTAGAGGTGAAATTCGTAGATATTCGCAAGAACACCAGTGGCGAAGGCGGCTCACTGGCCCGATACTGACGCTGAGGCACGAAAGCGTGGGGAGCAAACAGGATTAGATACCCTGGTAGTCCACGCCGTAAACGATGAATGCCAGCCGTTAGTGGGTTTACTCACTAGTGGCGCAGCTAACGCTTTAAGCATTCCGCCTGGGGAGTACGGTCGCAAGATTAAAACTCAAAGGAATTGACGGGGGCCCGCACAAGCGGTGGAGCATGTGGTTTAATTCGACGCAACGCGCAGAACCTTACCAGCCCTTGACATCCCGGTCGCGGACTCCAGAGATGGAGTTCTTCAGTTCGGCTGGACCGGAGACAGGTGCTGCATGGCTGTCGTCAGCTCGTGTCGTGAGATGTTGGGTTAAGTCCCGCAACGAGCGCAACCCCCGTCCTTAGTTGCTACCATTTAGTTGAGCACTCTAAGGAGACTGCCGGTGATAAGCCGCGAGGAAGGTGGGGATGACGTCAAGTCCTCATGGCCCTTACGGGCTGGGCTACACACGTGCTACAATGGCGGTGACAATGGGATGCTAAGGGGCGACCCTTCGCAAATCTCAAAAAGCCGTCTCAGTTCGGATTGGGCTCTGCAACTCGAGCCCATGAAGTTGGAATCGCTAGTAATCGTGGATCAGCACGCCACGGTGAATACGTTCCCGGGCCTTGTACACACCGCCCGTCACACCATGGGAGTTGGTTTTACCTGAAGACGGTGCGCTAACCCGCAAGGGAGGCAGCCGGCCACGGTAGGGTCAGCGACTGGGGTGAAGTCGTAACAAGGTAGCCGTAGGGGAACCTGCGGCTGGATCACCTCCTTTCTAAGGATGATCCTTCAGATCGCTTACGCGTTCTATCGGATCGTTTTAGAAACATTCAGGGGCCAACAGTTTCAGGATTGTTGAGCTCCATTGGCGGGATTTCGCCGTCTTCGTTTCTCTTTCTTCGCGGACGAACACGCGCCAGGGCTGAGCGCTTGAGCGATGCACCGGCGCAAGTCGGTTGCGCGCCGGCATGCCTCTCGTGTTAGGGGCTTGTAGCTCAGTTGGTTAGAGCGCGCGCTTGATAAGCGTGAGGTCGGAAGTTCAAGTCTTCCCAGGCCCACCATTTTGATCGAGTGCGGAGCATTCGTCTTCTGGTACGGGGCCATAGCTCAGCTGGGAGAGCGCGTGCTTTGCAAGCATGAGGTCGTCGGTTCGATCCCGTCTGGCTCCACCAGATGGAATTGAAGCTCGAGAATGCACCTTGTTCAAGAAGCTCTGTTCAAATCGTCCGCGAAACATCACTTCGCACTCATTGGTCCGGATGGACGGTGACGTGCGTGTTTTCTGACATCGTAAAGAGGAGATCGATCCGAGTTTGGATCTGCGGAGTAATTCGCGGGTACCATTCATAATCTCCAGATCGTTTTCGGCGCTCGCGCATCGCAGTTCATCGCAAGATGAGTGGGATGAGCGAGTTGTAAAACGATCTTTTTAGCGAAGCTTGACCGCCTCGCTATCGGGCCGATCTTAC